>JBFFGY010000345.1:0-3136 GCA_041557215.1 Alphaproteobacteria bacterium | reverse complement strand
CTGCTGGTACATAAATCAAAGCTCGCAGACTAGAGGCATTCTTTCCTGGGGAAAAGCCCGCAGGCACAGCCCCCCATTGCCCCGCCCGCCCTCCTGTGGCTAATCTGGCGCGCCATCACAAGCGGGACCTTGCCATGACCCTTCCCAAGCATCTGAAATTCGATACACTGAGCCTGCATGCCGGGCAACGGCCCGATCCGGCGACCGGCGCGCGTGCCGTGCCGATCTATCAGTCCACCTCCTTCGTGTTCGAGGATACGGACCATGCTGCCGCCCTGTTCAACCTGGAACGCGCCGGCCATATCTACAGCCGCATTTCCAACCCCACCGTCGCGGTGCTGGAAGAGCGCATCGCGGCGCTGGAGGGCGGCGTCGGCGCGGTGGCCACGGCTTCCGGCCAGGCGGCGCTGCATCTGGGGGTCGCCACGCTGATGGGCCAGGGCGGGCATATCGTGGCCTCCTCGTCGCTCTATGGCGGCACGGTGAATATGTTCTTCCATACCCTGCCGCGGTTCGGGATCGAGACGACCTTCGTCGACCCGCGCGACCATGAGGGAATGAAGAAGGCGATCCGGCCCGAAACCCGTCTGATCCATGCGGAGATCCTGGGCAATCCGGGGCTGGAGGTGCTGGACGTGCCGGCAGTCTCGAAGATCGCCCACGATGCCGGCATCCCGCTGATGGTCGATTGCACCTTCGCCACGCCGTACCTGTGCAAGACGCTCGATCTTGGCGCCGATATCGTGATGCATTCGGCGACCAAATGGATGGGTGGGCACGGGCTGGCGGTCGGCGGCGTGCTGGTCGATGGCGGCCGCTTCGACTGGGAGGCGAGCGGTAAATTCCCGACCCTGACCGAGCCCTATGCCGGTTACCACGGCATCGATTTCGCCGAGGAATTCGGCCCCGCGGCTTTCATCTCGCGGGCCCGCGCCGAAGGCCTGCGCGATTTCGGCGCGACCATGAGCCCGCAGAACGCCTTCTATATCCTGCAGGGGCTAGAAACCCTGCCGCTGCGCATGCAGCGCCACATGGAAAATACCGCGAAGGTGCTGGAATTCCTGGAGGGGCATGGGGCGGTGGACTGGGTGCTGCACCCCACCCTGCCCAGCCACAAGGATCACGAACTGGCCAAACAGCTGCTACCGAAGGGCGCGGGCTCGATCGTCAGCTTCGGCATCAAGGGCGGGCGGCCGGCCGGCGGGAAGTTCATCGAAGCCTGCGGCCTGGCTTCCCACCTGGCCAATGTTGGCGATGCCAAGACGCTGGTCATCCATCCCGCCACCACGACCCACCAGCAGATGACGGCTGAACAGTTGAAGGTCGCCGGTGTCGGCGAGGAACTGATCCGCCTGTCGGTCGGGCTGGAAGACCCGCAGGACATCATCGACGATCTGAACCAGGCGCTGCGCGCCTCGCAGAAGGGGTGAGCGCCATGGAACTGACGGTCAATGGAAGGCGCGTGCATGCTTCGACCGGCGGCAAGGAGTTCGATGCTTCGCTGCCGGTGGTGATTTTCGTCCATGGGGCGGGGCAGGACCGCACGGCCTGGGCGCTGCAGACGCGTTATTTCGCCTACCATGGTTACGGCGTGCTGGCGGTCGACCTGCCGGCGCACGGCAAGTCGGAAGGGCCGGTGATCGAGACCGTGCCGGCGATGGGCGACTGGCTGGCCGACCTGATCGCCGCGTCGGGTGCGGGGAAGGCATCCCTTGTCGGCCATTCGATGGGCTCGCTGATCGCGCTGGAATGCGCCGCGCGCCACCCCGATGCCGTGCGGTCGCTGGCCCTGATCGGGACGGCGGCACAGATGCCGGTGCATCCCGACCTGCTGGCCGCAGCCGCGGCCAACGATCGCTCCGCCTACGAGGCGATAACTTGCTGGGGATTCAGCCGCGGCGCCCAGATCGGCCGCGACCAGTCGCCGGGCATGTGGATGGTGGGCTCCGGCATGCAGCTGATGGCCAGCGAGCCTGCCGGTGCCCTCTATACCGACCTTAAGGCTTGCGCGGACTATGACGGCGCGGCCGAGTCGGCGGCGAAGGTTGCCTGCCCGGTACGCCTGATCCTGGCGGACCAGGACAACATGACCCCGCTGAAGCGCGGAAAAGCGTTGGCCGATGCTTTTCACCAAGCCGAAACTATTATCGTTCCACAATGCGGCCATATGCTGATGGCCGAACAGCCGGACGCGGTGCTGGATGCTTTGATCGGGTTTGTCTGACTCGTTTCCGGCCCCGGTGGAGTAACAAAGGGGAGAGGGCCCGGACGTGCAACAGAGTCAGTTCCATCTGCTGAAATCGCGGCGGTTCCTGCCGCTGTTTCTGACCCAGTTCCTGGGGGCATTCAACGACAACGCCTATCGCCAGGCCATGGTCATCCTGGTGACCTATGGTCTGATCAAGGTCGGCGGCAACGACCCGCGGGTGCTGATCACCGCGGCGGCCGGAATATTTATCCTGCCCTTCTTCCTGTTCTCGGCGATTGCCGGCCAAATGGCGGACAAGCTGGAAAAGTCGCGACTGATCCTGTTCGTCAAGCTGGCCGAGGTGGCGGTGATGGGGCTGGGCGCGGTCGGTTTCCTGACGGGAAATGTCTGGCTGCTGATGGCGGTGCTGTTCCTGATGGGAACCCAGTCCGCCTTCTTCGGGCCGCTGAAATACGGCATCCTGCCCGACCATCTCCGAGAGGGCGAACTGGTCGGCGGCAATGCGCTGATCGAATCCGGCACCTTTCTCGCCATCCTGTTCGGCACGATCTTCGGCGGGTTGTTGGCCCCGGCCGGCGACGGGCTGACCCTGGTGGCCGGTACGGTGGTGGCGGTGGCCGGGGTCGGCGTTGCAGCCAGCTTCTTCATTCCCAAGGCAGGGCCGGCGGCACCGGGTCTGAAAATCAATCTCAATATCGCGGCCGAGAGCCTGGCGATCCTGCGCCATGCCGCAAAGACCCCCGCGGTGTTCCGCTCCATCATCGGGATTTCCTGGTTCTGGGCGGTCGGCACGATCTTCCTGGCCCAATTCCCGACCTTCGGGCTGGAGATTTTCGGCGCAGACGAATCGGTAGTGACCCTGTTCCTGGTCGCCTTCTCGCTTGGTATCGGCCTGGGGTCGCTGCAATGCAACCGGTGGCTAAAGGG
>JBFFGY010000344.1:0-3137 GCA_041557215.1 Alphaproteobacteria bacterium | reverse complement strand
ATATAAACCCACTTCAATATGGATCTGCAAGTTGCGGCAATCGCAAGCCCGGGGAACCAAAAAATGTCCCCGCAGGAGATAGCTTAATACAGGCAGCGTTAGCATTGGGTTAATTGCCGTCCGGCGTCGGCGCTGTGGACGGGGTGGCGCTTGAATCCAGCCAGGGTTTGAATGCCATGTCATAGACCAGCAGATGGTTGGCCAACCAGACGCGCAGGTATCTCTGCAGATCGTGGCGCGTGACCGCGCTATCCCCTTCCTCGCAATGGTCCCGGTAAAGGCGGTCCAGCCAGGCGCTGAAGGCCGCGTGCTGGTACTGCTGTTTGTCGAGATCCGGATAGCCCACCGATTCCAGCAAGCGCTCTTCGTCGCGGAAATGCTTTTCGGCATATTCTTGCAGCGCCGCCAGGATGTCGTCCAGCGGCTCGCCGCCGTCCACCCTGTTGACCAGTTCGATCAGCCGCCGATGCTGCTCGTCCAGCATCGCGTTGCCGACGCTGTACTCCTCCTTCCAGACCATATTCCCCATGGGCCACCTTCGTCACCGTTTCCCTCGTGGCCCGCCATTTGCCTGACCGTTGTATTTGTGGCTCAGGCGATTGTTACAGTCAGGGATAACATGAAGGAAAACTGCCATCAATCTTTGGTGCAACGATATTCATGCACAGCGAGCGGCTTCCCCACGCCGCAAACCCGACAGCACGCGTCGCACAGTCGTTAGCCGCGAATCCCTGCCGGTGGTGTGGATTAGCTTCGGATTTTCGGACATTGCGCGGGCCCTGCTGCGGGGCGCCGGCAGTCTTTTTTGCATTGGGAGGCTTGGGCCATGAAGGATACTGCGCGCGTTGTGGTGGTCGGGGGCGGCGTCGTCGGCGTTGCCACGCTCTATCACCTGGCGAAGAAGGGCTGGACGGACTGCGTGCTGCTGGAGCGCACCGAGCTGACCGCCGGCTCCACCTGGCATGCGGCGGGCCTGCTGCCGCTGTTCAACATGTCCTACTCGGTCGGCCAGATTCACAAATATTCGGTGAAGTTCTACCAGGAACTGGAGAAGGAGACCGGCCAGCCGGTCGGCTTCGCCCAGGTCGGCAATCTGCGGCTGGCGACCAACCAGGACCGCATGGACGAATATCACCATTATACCGGCACCGCGCACACCATCGGCGTCAATGTCGAATTCAAGACGCCCGAAGAGATCGAGGAGATGGTGCCCTTCGCCAATATCGACGGGCTGGTCGGCGCCATCTACCACCCGGAGGACGGCTATATCCAGCCGGCTGACCTGACCATGGCGCTGGCCAAGGGCGCGCGCGACATGGGCGCCACCATCCACCAGCACACCCCTGTCATTGCCATAGAGCGCACATCCGGCGGCGAGTGGCTGGTCAAGACCGAGAAGGGCGACATCCGCTGCGAGCATGTGGTCAGCGCCACCGGCAACTATGCACGCCAGACCGGCCGCATGGTCGGGCTCGACGTGCCGGTCATCCCGGTCGAGCATCAGTTCATCGTCACCGACCCGCATCCGCTGCTGCAGGAGCGCAAGGAAAAGGGCCTGCGCGAGATGCCGGTATTCCGTGAATCCGATGCCTCCTACTATATGCGCGAGGAACGCCAGGGCCTGATCCTTGGCCCCTACGAGAAGGGTGCACCGGCCTGTTTCGTCGACGGCGTTACCCCGGGTTTCGAGAAGGATTTGTTCCCCGGCGACCTGGACCGGCTGGAGCCGCATATCGAGGCCGCCATCAACCGCGTGCCGATCTTCGGCGAGGTCGGCATGAAGGACGTGATCAACGGCCCCATCGCCTATACCCCGGACGGCAGCCCGATCATCGGCCCGGCGCCGGGGTTGAAGAATTTCTGGCTGAACGAGGGGCACAGCTTCGGCATCACCGCGGCCGGCGGCGCTGGCTGGCAGCTTGCAGAGTGGATCGTCGAAGGGCGCCCGACCATCGACATGCTGGGCGTCGACCCCCGGCGCTTCGGCGAGCATGCCTCGCGCGCCTATCTGAAGAACAAGAACGAGGAAGCCTACGCCAACGTCTTCACCGTCCATTTCCATGACGAGGAACGGCCCGGCTGCCGCCCGCTGCGCACCACCCCCTGCTACGACCGGATGAAGGCGAAGGGCGCGGTATTCGGCCATATAGACGGCTGGGAACGGCCCAACTGGTTCGCGCCCGAAGGCGTGAAGCCAAAGGATGTCTGGTCGTTCCGGCGCACGAATTATTTCGAACATGTCGGCAACGAGTGCAAGAACGTGGCGGAAAATGTCGGCGTGCTGGACATGTCGGCCTTCGCCAAGTTCCGCGTCTCCGGCCCCGGCGCAGAGGCTTGGCTGGACAGTCTGGTGGCCAACCGGCTGCCGAAGAAGATCGGCCGCATCGGGCTCTGCCACGCGCTGAACAAGGAAGGCGGCGTGCGCACGGAATTCACCATTACCCGCGACGGCCCGGAGGAATTCTACCTGGTCTCGGCCGGCGCGCTGGAACGCTTCGACTGGGATTACCTGGTCAAGCAGGCGCCCGACGATGGCTCGGTGCGGCTGGACAAGATCACCACGCAGTATGGCGTGCTGGTGGTGGCCGGTCCGAAATCGCGCGAACTGATGAGTCGGGTATCGGACTGCGATTTCTCCAACGAGGCCTTCCCCTGGCTGACCAGCCAGTTCAGCGATGTCGGTGTGGCCCGTTGCCGGCTGGCCAGGGTCAATTTCGTCGGCGAGCTGGGCTGGGAAATCCACCATCCGATCGAGATGCAGAACCATATCTTCGACGCCCTGTTCAGGGCGGGCGAGGATCTGGGCGTGAAGCCCTTCGGCATCCGTGCGATGAATTCGATGCGGCTGGAGAAATCATACCGGCTGGTCGGTACGGAGCTTTCCATCGAATATGCGGCCTATGAGTCCGGGTTGGACCGTTTCGTGCATCCCAACAAGGGCGATTTCATCGGCCGCGATGCGCTGGTTGCCTGGCAGCAGAAGGGCTTCGCCAACCAGTTCGTCACGCTGGAAGTGCACGGCGTCACCGACGCCGACGCGCTGGGCAACGAGCCCCTGTTCATCGGCGGAGAAATGGTCGGCCGCGCCACCGCCGGCGGCTATGGCTGGCGGGTCGGAAAAAGCCTCGCCATCGGCT
>JBFFGY010000343.1:0-3141 GCA_041557215.1 Alphaproteobacteria bacterium | reverse complement strand
TGGCGCACGCTGACCCTTGTCGGCCTCGCCTATATCATAAGCTTCGGCTACTCCGCCTACAGCTATCGGCGGCTGAAGGCCGAGGCGGAACGGATGCATGGCGAGCGGGAATCGGGAGACGATAGCGACGATGTCCCGCCGGACGAGGCCTTGGACAAACCGCGCCTGCGGCCTGTCGAATAGGATGATGCCCAAATGCTGGACGGCGCAGTCAAGAAACTGACCGGCCCGCTGTTCGACGGGGTCGCGCGCTATGTGGCGCGGACCGGCATTTCGGCCAACGCAATTACGCTAACGGCGGTAACGATCGGCCTTGCTGTCGTGATCCCCCTGACTCTGCAGAATTATATGCTGGCCCTGGTGATGATCGTGGCCAACCGCGTTCTGGATGCCCTCGATGGGGCGGTGGCCCGGCGCAACGGCATCACCGACCTTGGCGGGTTCTTCGATGTGGTCGGCGATTTCATCTTCTTCGGCGCGGTGGTGCTGGGCTTTGCGGTCGCGGATCCACAGGCCAATGCCCTGGCGGCCGCCTGGCTGTTGTTTGCCTTCATGGGTGCCGAGGCAAGTTTCCTGGCCTATGCGGCGCTTGCCGAAAAACACCATTTCCATACCGAAAGCCATGGCAAGAAGTCGATCTTCTTCCTCGGCGGGCTGGTCGAGGATGTCGAGACTGTTGCGGTCTTCGTTCTCGCCTGCGTCTTCCCGGAATGGTTCCCCTGGATCGCGACGGTTTTCGGGGTGTTCTGCTGGATGACCACCGGCGCCCGCATTTCGGTAGCGGTCTTTACCTTGCGCAGCGGCGAACCGCCGCCGGGCGCCGAAATCGAACATCACGAAGACTCGATGACCTGACGGCCTATTCCGCGGCCTCCCGCAGCGGAGCCGGTTTGGTGCTTTTTGCAGTTTTGCGTTCCTGGCGCCGGCGCCGCCAGCGGTCCAGCCGGGCGCGGACATTGGCGCGCATCATAAGGGCCGATGGCGTCACAACCAGCGTCAGAATGGTCGCGAAGGCCAGCCCGAAGGCGATGGCGGTGGCAAGCTGCGTCCACCACTGGGTCGAGGGCGCGCCATGGGTAATCTCGCGGCTGACAAAATCGATATTCACCCGCAGCACCATCGGCAGCAGGCCGAGGATTGTCGTAACCGTGGTCAGAAGCACCGGGCGCAGGCGCTGGGCGCCGGTGCGCAGCACCGCCAGCTTTGCATCCGGTTCGATCTGGCGCAGCCGGTCGAAGGTATCGATCAGCACGATATTGTTGTTCACCACGATGCCGGCCAGCGCGATGACGCCGACCCCGCTCATCACGATGCCGAAGGGCTGGCCGGTGACAAGCAGGCCCAGCAGCACGCCCACCGTCGACATGATAACCGCCGACAGGATCAGGAAGCCGCTGTAGAAGTTGTTGAACTGGGTAACCAGGATTATCGCCATGATGAACAGCGCCACGCCGAAGGCTTTCTGGAGAAAAGCCTGTGCCGCGGCCTGTTCTTCGTCCTCGCCCTTGAACTTGTATGTTACCCCCGGCGGGAATTCGACGCCGGCGATCCATTCGCGCAGCTCGTGCACCTTGTCGTCGGCCAGAACGCCGTCCTGCACATCTGCCTTCACCGACATCACGCGTTGCATATTGACCCGCTGCAGCGTCCCGGCCTTGGGTTTGGCCACGCGCTTGACGAAATTGCCGATCGGCACCAGCCCCAGCTCGGTGCGGATACGGATGCTGTCCAGTTGCGCGAAGGTGCGGTCCGCCTCCGGGAAGCGGACGGCGATATCCAGTTCCTCGTCGCTGTTGTCGGGGCGGTAGGAACTGATATTCAGGCCATTGGTGATCATCTGCACGAACCAGCCGATTACCGCCACGTCGGCGCCGAAGCGCGCCGCCTGTTCGTGGTCGACCTGCAATTCCCATTCGATGCCGGGGATCGGGCGGCTGTCCTCGATATCGCGCAAGCCCTCCATCTGTTCGACGCGCGCGCGCACCATTTCGATCGCCGGATCGAGGAGCGCCCAGTCGTCCGCGGACAGTTCCACATGGATCGGTTTGCCGACAGGCGGGCCGCCTTCCTCTTTCCTGGTTTCCACGATGATTCCGGGGGTTTCGGCGCTGCGCGCCTGGATGTCAGCCAGGATCACGCTCGCGGGGCGGCGGTGGTTCCATTCCACGAAATCCAGCGAGATCGTGCCGACAACATCCTCGGCCTCCTCGGTCCGGCTTTCGCGCTTTCCGCTGGCAGTATAGATGGTGATGAATTCTCCGCGCTCTTCCGCGATTTCCAGGATGTGTGCCTCGACACGGGCGACCAGTTCGTCCTGTTCCAGCGCCGACAGATTGCCGCGCGCATGGATCTGCACCGCGGCGCGATCAGGTTCGACCGCCGGGAAGAATTCTACGCCCTTGCCGAAACTGGCATAGGCAACCCAGGTGGCGACCAGCCCGCCGACGGCCAAGCTAAGGACCAGCCACGGCCAGCGCAGCACGAAGGCCAGGAAGCGGACATAAATTCCGGTGATGCCCTTCAGGCGCATCAGTTCCTCGCCGCTGCCGGCGGCCAGGGCCTGGGCCGTATGTTCGTCCTCGGCGCCCTGCTTGCCGACGAAGGCGCCCAGCGTCGGCACGAAAATCAGCGCCATCATCAGCGAGGCCGCAAGCGTGGCGATCAGCGTGATCGGCAGATATTTCATGAATTCGCCGACGATGCCCGGCCAGAACAGCAATGGCAGGAAGGCGGCCAGCGTGGTTGCGGTCGAGGCGATGATCGGCCATGACATGCGCTTGGCGGCCATGGAATAGGCCAGCCGCCGCGGTTCGCCCTCGCTCATCTTGCGGTCGGCATATTCGGTGACCACGATGGCGCCGTCCACCAGCATGCCAACGGCCAGGATCAGCGCGAACAGCACGACGATATTCATCGTCAGCCCGAAGGCAGCCAGCACCAGAATGCCGGTCAGGAACGAGCCCGGTATCGCAATACCCACCAGCAGGCCCGAACGCCAGCCCAGCGCCGCGATGATGACGATCATCACCAGCAGCACCGCACTGATGACATTGTTCTGCAGGTCGCCCAGGATCAGGCGGATATCCTTGGATTTGTCCTGGCTGTAAGTGACCTCGACGGTCTCGGGCCAGGCCAGTTGCG
>JBFFGY010000342.1:0-3151 GCA_041557215.1 Alphaproteobacteria bacterium | reverse complement strand
TCCGCCGGTTTCGGATGACTTGGTCGCCGCCGTATGCGGCCGGATATTTCCTAAGCCGCGAACCATTAACAGCGGATGAACGGACAGCCCGCGTTTATAGTCCGTTGATGTTCTTTGACCGCCCGCACGACACAAAAGCGGCGCCGGTGGGGCGCCGCTAGTTGGGAGTAACGAGAGAGATTTGGAGGCTTGCTTCCTTTCGGCTACTTGCCGATCTTGATCTTCTTTTCGACCTTCTTCGCCTCGGCCTTTTTCGGGATGGTGACCGTCAGGATTCCATCCGCGATCGCTGCCTTGATCTTGTCGGCGTCGGCCGTCTCGGGCAGGCGGAAGGTACGCTCGAACGCGCCATAGCGGCGTTCGCTCAGATAAAAGTTTTCCTTCTTTTCTTCGCGCTCGGACTTCTTCTCGCCCTTCACGGTGAGCATGTCGTCGCGAAGAACGACTTCCACATCCTCTTCCTTCAAGCCGGGCAGTTCCGCGGTCATCGTTACGGCATTGTCGTCTTCGCTGACATCGACTGCCGGTGTCATCTCGCCCCGCCGGCCGCCCAGCAGCCAGCCGGGTTCGTACGAACGGAACAGGCTCGGCGTACGCCGTTCCGCCCCGGTGAAAAATTCATCGAACAGGTGGTTCATTTCGTCCCGCAAACCGGTCAGGGAATCGAAGACCGTCGGCATCGCGGGCTTGTTCTCGCCATTTTCATGTTTCGGGGTGATTTTCGTGGCCATGGATATTCACCTCCTTTCGGAAAGTATAGGCACACGTCTTCAGTAGGACAGACAATCACGTTTTGCCCTATCCATCCATGACGTGGATCAAACACACCACATTATTTGTCGAGTTCTGCTGGTGGTGGAGGCCTCCGGGAACGGGCGCGACCATTTGCCTTGCGCTGGAAACTGGCCGAAGGGGGCGGCCCGGTGATATGACGGATATCGCTAACGGCGCATTCTGCCAACGGGGGGCTGGCATAACCATGACCGAAGTTTCATCCAGATTTAACGCGGCGGTCGATGCGTTCGACGAGGCCAATGCCGCGGACCCGAACATTGTCGAGGCAGGTGGCAAACAGTGGCCCAAGGAACTGCTGTATTCCCGCCAGATGGCAGATTGGATGGATCGTTTCGCGCCCGGCGCCTCCGAAGCGCTGCGCCTGGCGGCGCGCTGCCAGCATATTCGCCGCTGGGAAATCCCGCGCGGCGACTATCCGCGCGACCGGGTCGGTTATCTGAAATGGCGCACCGAACTGAAGAACATGCATGCTGCCATCGCCGGGAAAATTCTCGGTGACGTCGGCTATGACGGCGAGACCATTGCCAGGGTGCAGTCGCTGCTGAAGAAGGAGCGGCTGAAACACGATCCCGAGGCGCAGACGCTGGAAGACTTGGTCTGCCTGGTGTTCCTGGAAAACTGGTTCGCCGACTTCGCGAAACAGCACGAACCGGACAAGATCGTCGATATCGTCGCCAAGACCTGGAAGAAGATGCCGCCGGCCGGCCACGAAGCGGCGCTGGCCATGGCGCACAAGCTCCCCAGCGACGCGCTGGAACTTGTCCAGCGCGCCCTGGAAAACCAGGAACCGGATAGCTAGGCCGTTATTTCGGCCACATATGCTTGTCGAAGCTCGTCATGATCGAGGCCCACCATTCCAGGCTCGAGACGATGAAGCTCTCGCTTACGCCCTTGGCCAGGTTGATCGGCATTTCCAGCGACACGCTGGTTTCGTCGCGCAGATAGGCCTTGCCGAAGGCCTGACCCGCATTCCACTCATTGAGCTTCACCAACGCAGGCTTCTTGTCGACGTCGTAGATCGCCATGAATTCCAGGTCTGTGCAGTAGCGGTCCGGCATTGCGCCGCCTTTTTCGCAGTCGAAGAACACCAGCCCGAACTTCGTGCCATCCGCGTTGGCGATGATCATCGGATCGCCCTCGCCATCCTCGTCCACATAGGCGGCGTAACCGTTCTCCTGCATGATCCGGGCGATTTCGCCCGGAGTCATGCGGCCGCCGATATCGTCCTTGTTCTGCGCCGCATCCGCGGAAACCGGGATAAAGGAGGCAACGGCCATACCGGCCGCGGCGATAATCGACTGAATTCCTTGTTTCATTATCCTGTTCCTCCGCCTCGTCAGTTCCAGCCGATATCTTCTTCGAAGTGGCGCATCGCCGAGACCCACCAGTCCAGATTGTCTGCCAGGTTCCCGCTGGTGAAGGCGCCGCCGAGATTGACCGCCATGCTGACGCCCGGATTGCCTTCCGAGTTCACATAGGCTTTCACCATGCGATAGTTCTGGTTCATCTCATTGATCCGCGAGAGGGTCGGCTTCTTCTCCACGGGATAGGCGACGCTGAATTCCGCGCCGGTGCAGCGCCGGGCGGCCAGCCCTCCGCTCGTTGTGCAGTCGAAAAAGGCGAGCATGAAATTGTCCCCTTCTTCATTGACCACCAGCATCGGTCCGCCGTCATCGTTGCGCTGGATCTTCGGGCTGTGCCCGCTGCTCTTCAGGAACTCGGCGACCTCGCCCACCGTGGGGGTGTTCAGGGCTTGGCCTTCCGCCTGCCCTCCGGGCTGCTGCGTGCCCATGCAGCCGGCCAGCAGGCCCAGCAGGCTGATGGGGAATAGGAGTTTCCGTATCATGGTACCCTTCACGAAATATAACGGTGAAAACAATTGTTGCTGGGGGCATAGTGGGTGGCAAACCTTGCCAAATCGCTAATGCCGGGGGACTAATTTTCGCCCCTTCATCTTTGTTGAGGGCGACGGCAAAATGGAGGATCCGATGCATAAATACGATTTCAACGGCCGCGTTGCGGTGGTTACAGGCGGGGCGAAGGGCATCGGCTATGCCTGCGCCGAACGGCTGCTGGATTCGGGCGCCAGGGTCGGCATCTGGGACCTTGACCAGGCCGCGCTGAAACGCGCGATCGCTGACCTTTCCGCCAAGGGCGATGTCCTGGGCGTGGCCTGCGACGCCGGCGACTGGTCGTCCGTGGAGAAAGCGATGGCGGAGACCATGGCGCCGGAGGCGATGCTGATCGCCGAAACCGGCGGGCTCAACGCCATGATCGTCGATTCCACCGCCCTGCCTGAACAGGCGGTGCGCGACATCGTGATGTCGGCCTTCCGCTCGGCCGGGCAGCGCTGTTC
>JBFFGY010000341.1:0-3152 GCA_041557215.1 Alphaproteobacteria bacterium | reverse complement strand
TTTGTCCATCCAGCCAGCTTCGCGCCGCCTCGTCCAACTGGCGGTCAAGCCACTCGCGCAGAAGGTTGAGGCATTTGTCCTGTGTCGCTCCCATCGGCTCCAACATATCCTCGTTCATTGACCCAACTGGTCGCGGACCCATTGCAATTCACGCACGATCGCGGAGTCCACGTCGACCTTGCGATATTCCGGCGGCAGCACGTCCCAGGTATAGGTCTCGACTTCGAGGTGCCTTGTCAGCGGCGCCTCCCGGTGGCGCGCAAGGATATCGCGGATAAAATCCTGGGTCGTTGCGAACCGGCCCAAATCGTCAAGGAATATGGGGACATGGAAATGCACCCGCCACTCCCTGTCCGCAGTTTTTCCGTTTGCGGAAAAGGCATCCGGCAGGTCGCTGTGGCGAGCCGCCCTTTCCGGCGGGGCGAAGGCGCTGGGCCTTAAGGTTGGCGCCATTGCGGAGGGTTTTCGCGCCGATATGCTGGAGCTGGATCACCGGCATATATCCCTGGAAGGCCGGACTGGCGACGAGATCCTCGACAGCCTCGTATTCGCCGGTAACCAGTCCCTGATTGCACGGGTTATGGCGGGCGGTGAATGGGTCGTTGAGAACGGCCGGCATCGGCACGCCGAAGCGCTGGAGACGGCATACCGCAAGGCCATGCGGGAGCTCCATTGATGGTATTTATGATGCCATGGCCTGCGCCTTGTTGTCGGCAATATCGTTGTACTCGGCGACCGCCACATCCAGAAGCCAGTCGGCGGTTGCCGCCGGATGGTCGTCGGCCGATGGAACCTCCAGGGGACCGTACAGCATCATGCCGAAGATCAGGACCGGTCGGCCATCGCAGGATGCGACCGGCAGGAGGATGCTGGAAAAGGTCCGTTGATGCCCATGCGTGGTGATGCCGCGACAACGATAATAGACAGGCATGGCGGTCTCGAAGACTTCCGTAAACAACTTCTGGCGTTCCACCGCGCACGGCCCGCAACGCGTTTCGTCCAGATAGTCGCCCGTATCGTCCCTGCCCAGTACGCGGACCAGGTCCGTACCGGCCAATTTGCACCGGAATCTTCCCGATTCGTCGCGCTCGTACAAAAACAGGTTCGGCAGATACTGGTATGGAATAGTGGTGGGGTCGATGCTTCCCCGGTCCGGAATGCAGTTCGAAGAGCAACGCTCCAGCCAGTACCGGAGTATGCCTCTGATCGGTTCTTCCTTAATTCTTTCCTCGAAAAAATCTTTCATGCCCAAACCCCTTATTTAGCGGCCTGTTTTCGCCAGGAAGAGAATATCTTTTTGATTTAAAATACTTTTCCCTTGACCGGCCAGGCCGGTTCGCGGGTCAATAAGGGGCAGGATAGGGGGTGGGGCGGCAGTGCGTATGTGAGATTCCCCACAACAACCCGAAATTCGGTTTATTCCGCGGCCGCCTCGGCTCCGTGGTCCTCTTCCTCGGCGAGGAAGCGTTCGGCCTCTAGCGCGGCCATGCACCCCATGCCGGCCGCCGTGACGGCCTGGCGATAAACCTTGTCCTTTACGTCGCCGGCGGCGAAGACGCCGGGGATGTTGGTGGCCGTGGAATCAGGTTTCGTGTTGATATAGCCGCTTTCGTCCATATCCACCTGGCCCTTGAAGATTTCGCTGGCCGGCGTATGGCCGATGGCGATGAAAACGCCTTCGACGGGCAGTTCGCTGACCTCGCCGGTTTTGACATTCTTCAGCTTCAACCCGGTCACGACGGGCGGCGACTCCTCACCGATAATTTCCTCGACGACCGTGTCCCAGAGCGGCTCCACCTTGGGGTTCTTGAACAAGCGGTCCTGCATGATCTTCTCGGCGCGTAATTCGTCGCGCCGGTGGATCAGATAGACTTTCTTGCCGAAATTGGTGAGGAACAGGGCCTCTTCGACCGCCGTATTGCCGCCGCCGATCACCGCGATGTCCTTCCCGCGGTAAAAGAACCCGTCGCAGGTGGCGCAGGCGGACACGCCGCCGCCCTGGAATTTCTGCTCCGATTCCAGGCCAAGCCAGCGGGCCTGCGCGCCGGTGGCGATGATCACCGTATCGGCGACATAGCTGTCGCCGGAATCGCCGGTGGCCGTGAACGGCCGCTTCGACAGGTCGATATTGGTGATGATGTCATAGCGGATCTGTGCGCCGACATTCGATGCCTGGGCCTGCATCTGTTCCATCAGCCATGGGCCCTGCACCGCCTCGGCGAATCCGGGATAGTTCTCCACATCCGTGGTGATCGTCAGCTGCCCACCGGGCTGCAGGCCGGCAACCATCATTGGCTCCAGATTGGCGCGCGCCGCATAGATCACTGCCGTATAGCCCGCGGGGCCCGACCCGATGATAAGAACCTTGGTGCGATGCTGTTCAGCCATGGCCGCCTGCCTTGTAATGAATTTTCCGTCCCTCCGGAGTTAATACTTAAGCGCTTGCCACGCAACCCCGCCCGGCCGATTAGCGGCGACCGGGCCGCGCAATTGTGATATGGCATGGCCGACAGGCAGTCTGTCCTGGCGAAAGAGAGGGAGCCAGAAATGCAGACCGGACGCGGCGTTTCGCTGGCGCTGATCGCCTTTTGCCAGATCGCGGCCATGGCGCTGTGGTTCTCGGCGTCCGCGGTCGTGCCGGCGCTGAAGGCCGAGGTGGGGCTCGACGGCACCACCGCTTCGCTGTTTACCAGCGCGGTACAGGCGGGTTTCGTCGCCGGTACCCTGCTGAGCGCTTTTTTCAATCTTGCCGACCGTATCGACCCGCGCCGCTTTTTCATGGCTTCTTCGCTGGTGGCGGCGGCCGCAAACGCCAGCATTCTGCTGGTTGAGCCCACCTCCTTCCTGGTTGTCGTCCTCCGCTTCGTTACCGGCATTTGCATGGCCGGCATCTATCCGGTCGGGATGAAACTGGCAACGACCTGGGCCCGGGGCGACATGGGCCTGCTGGTAGGGATACTGGTCGGGGCGCTCACCCTGGGGTCGGCGGCACCCCACCTGTTCAATGCGCTTGGAGGAATCGAGTGGCGTTTTACCCTGGCCATGGCCTCTCTGTCGGCGCTCACGGCTGCCTTCGGCATCCTGTTTGCCGGTATTGGGCCAAATATAGCCAAGGCGCCGCCCTTCAACCCGGCCCATGCGCTGGCAGGCTT
>JBFFGY010000340.1:0-3202 GCA_041557215.1 Alphaproteobacteria bacterium | reverse complement strand
GCCGGCCGCGCGCGAGACGTTGCCGATGTTGCTGTTGACGTCCTGCGTGCCCACGGCCGCCTGCTGGACGTTGCGGGCGATCTCGCGGGTCGAGGCGCCCTGTTCCTCGACGGCCGAGGCAATGGTGGTGGATATGTCGCTGATTTCGCCGATGACCGAAATGATCTCGTCGATCGCGGTCACGGTATCGCGGGTTTCCTGCTGGACGTTGTTGATCTGGGTGGAGATTTCCTCGGTGGCCCGGGCCGTCTGGTTGGCCAGGTTCTTGACTTCCTGGGCAACCACGGCGAAGCCCTTGCCCGCTTCGCCGGCGCGCGCTGCCTCGATGGTGGCGTTCAGCGCCAGCAGGTTGGTCTGGCCGGCGATATCGTTGATCAGCGTGATGACCTTGCCGATGCGCCCCGCCGATTCGTCCAGCTCGCGCACGGCCTCGTTGGTTCGGGCGGCTTGCTCCACCGCCTTGTCCGCGATCCTGGCGGACTGCGTAACCTGGCGGCCGATCTCGGCGATCGAGGCCGACAGTTCCTCCGAAGCCGTGGCGACCGTCTGAACATTCGCCGAAGCCTCGCTGGAGGCCGTGGCCACCGCGCTCGCCTGCTGGTTGGTCTGCTCGGCGGTCGTCGACATGATCTGCGCCGTCTGCTGCAACTGGCTTGCCGCGGCAGAGACCGTCTGCAGCACTTCGCGCGCCTTTGCGTCGAAGCCGTTTGTCAGGCTTCCGATCTTCTCGGCCCGGCGATCCTTCGCTTCATGTTCGGCCTCCTGCTCACGCAGCATCGATTCCTTGTCGATCAGGGCGTCGCGGAAATTGGCGATCGAATCGCGGATGGCCCGGAATTCTCGCCAGGGTGCGGGGGGCAGTTCGATATCCAGTTCGCCCTGGCTGAGAGCGTCCAGCGTGGATGCCGCCCGCGCAATCGGTCTGACCACGAAGATCAGGACCAGCACCCCGACGGGCAGGGTGGTGGCGGCAAGTATCGCCAGCAGCAGGAATCCGTTGCGCTGGACCGTTCGCGCATCGTCGGCGATCGTGCGGGCACTGGCCATCGCGGTCGCCGCGGCGTCTTCCGAGAGATTCTCCCGGATCTCGGTCAGCAGCGTCAGCGCCCTGGCGTTGGCCGCCTCGGCATCGCCGCGGTGGCGCAGCATGTCGGCGCGCATGTCGAATATCGCCGAAAAACCGGCGAAGCTTTCGGTCTGTTCGGGCAGATACTCGTAGTCGCCGGTCGCAGGGAACTGTTGCACCTGGCGCTCGATCAATTCAACGATCATTCGGAAACGATTGGCGGCGTCTTCGACGCTAATGCCGTTTGCCAGGGTCGGAGCCTCGATGAGCAGGGTCTTGCCGGACCTCAGGTTGGCCAGGAACAGCTGGCTGGCGGCGTTGATGTTCATGTTTTCCCGCAGGTCGTCCCCGAGAATCGCCATGTCGTTGCCGAATTTCCTGGCCAGGGTGGATCTGTCATGGGTGCTGCCATCATCCATGCCGTCCAGCATCTTTGTGATGTTGTCCAGGGTCGTTCCGATCCGATAGGAGGTATCGTCCGAAATCGACGAAAGATTCTCGTCGATTTCCCGGATTAACTGGTCGGCCTGGTGCAACTGCCGCCCAATCTCTGTGGCCAGGCGCTGCTCTTCATCCATTGCCGCCGCCGACCGGAATATCGACCGTCTGGCCTCTTCCAGCGATTGGCGCATGCCATCCGTCGCACCATCGGCCAGCTCCGTCACCGCGGCTTCCGTTTGTTCCGTGGCTGCGGCGCGTTCGCGCTCGTCGGCCGCGTAAAGAACGACGTCCGCATATCGGGCCAGCATCTCGGCCTGCAGGGCCCGCCGGTTCTGTTTGACCGTCTCCGGAACGGTAATGTCGGCCGTCCGGGAAGCTTGGTCTTCGATGGAGGCCAGATAGGCGCCCACCACCACCGCAATTGTCACCAGAACGGCCAGAAACGCGGCTGCGAACAGCGCCATGACCCAGGTAAGGCGGTACCGCCCGGCGACGGATGTGCCGGGCCCTTCGGCAGCCTGCATGCTGGTTTCATTTTTCATCAGGAAACTTTCAATTCGGGAGGGATGGCCGCCCCACCTGCGGCCGTCCCTGAGTAGACCTCCCAATTCAATTCATTCCGGCGACCGTCCGCAGGACGATTTTCCCGGAAGTGCTGTGATAGCGGCCGTCGACGTCGTTGAAGGCCGCCACCGCCATCATGATCTCACCGGCAGCCGGAATGACGGCGTCGTCCGCATGGCTGGTGTCCAGCTTGCGGGCCAGCTCCAGATACCATCGGCCGTCGCGCCAGACGCCCTTGGCCTTGACGTCGGCGATGCTGCCCGCCGCCGACATATTGACGTTGTAGCGCGGCATGACGTCTTCCAGACGCTGGGAATATTTTACCGGCCGGTAAAGCCGGTCGCCGTCGTCGCTGGGCCGCGCGATATAGACGCTTTCGCCCTGGGCGGACTTGAACTCCTTGGATTTGGGAAATTCCGTCCGCGATACCCGCCAGCTCTTGTCATGGGCGACGCCGGCCGGATCCGAGCGCGACGCCTTCCAGTGCCAGACGTCGGCCGTGAATTCGGCGCCGCTAAGCTTGCTTTCGGAAAAATCGCCCGCCATGGCGAAGGTCAGGGCGAAGCGGTCTTCCAGCTGCTGGGTGCGCTGATAGGCATGGGTGGATTCGTCCCATTTCCAGGGTTTGTGCAGGCGGCTTTCGGTGGCGTCGATCCAGGAAGCCATCACATAGATCGTATCGCCTGCGATCGCGGCCTTCAGTTCGACGGAATCGACCCCGCCATTGCCGGCCAGCGGAACGGTAATGCCTTCGACGCCGCTCCATTCGGAAAGGTCGCCATCCACCGTTATGCCCTGGGGGGCGGAACCGGCCGTCAAGACCTGGGCCTCTTCGGCCGCCACGGGGGTCGACCCGAAAGAGGCGAATGAAAGAACCGTAATTGCAGCGGCTGTACGGGTCGCTGTAAGGAAAGAGGAACCCGGCAGTTTTTCCGGGCCTGTTCTTGGGTGCATTTTTCCGTCTCCTGTTCACAGGAGCCCGATTCGGGCCAGATCAGCCCTTCTTACCGCTTCCGTTATCGGCGTTCCGATGCCGGCGGAGCCAACAGTCGAAAAGCGCACGTCGTTTTTAATAACCTGACGCGCAGTGAGACTATAGGCACGCAATCGTTAATCGACAGTTAAGGATAT
>JBFFGY010000339.1:0-3203 GCA_041557215.1 Alphaproteobacteria bacterium | reverse complement strand
GCCGGTGCGTTCATCACCACGCCGGACGGCGATCCGTACCTGGTGCGCTGGTGGAACGCCATGGACGAGGCGCGGGCCGCCCACGTGGACTTCACCTCAAACGCGGCTCGGGCCTGGTGGGGCGAGCGGGTGCGCAACAGCAAGGCCGGCGAATCCGCCTCCGCCGAGCTTACGGGCACGATCCTGGGCGCATTCTGCGACATGCTGCCAAGGGCAGAGACCACTGCCGCCACGCTTGAATTCGGCACCTTCCCGGCGATCCAGGTGCTGCATGCCATGCAGATGGAAAACTGGCTGCATCATCATGGCGGCGCGAACCACCGCAGGGCCACCCGCATCAAGGCCAACCTGCGCCACGCCTTCTATCCCGACAGCGAAAGCTGGAAACTCAAGGTCTGGGAACAGGGCCGCGAAGTGGTCGAGCAGGCGCTACGCGGCCTGAGTGCCTGAACCTCAACCGGGCCCCTTGTAATCCCTGAAATAGCCCGGCAGTTCGATACCGGGTTTCAGTTGCGGGTCGGGTTCCGCCGCGCCGAAGGTCCGACGCACCGGCACCACGCCGGCCCAGACCGGCTCATCCATGTCTGCCGGGTCGTCCTCGACGCCCTTGTCGCGGGTCTTGGCCGAAACCTCCTTCAAATCGAAAGCCAGGACGGCCGTCGCCTTCATTTCCTGGTCGGTCGAGGCGCGCAACTCGTCCCAGCGGCCCGGCGCGATTTTTTCCATGAAAACCTTCAGCGCCGCCAGCTTTTCCGACTCGTCCTCGATCTTGCGGCCGGCGCCGTAAATGATAACCGAGCGATAATCGATAGAACTGTTATAGCCCGAGCGGGCGAAAACCAGCCCGTCGGTCATCGTCACCTCGATACAGGCAGGCTGTCCGTTTTCAAGCGCGCGAATGGCGCGACTCGCCGAGGAACCGTGGATATAGAGGACGTCGCCCTCGCGCCAGTGCGCCGTGGGAATGATCGCCGGCGCCCCGTCATGGATGAAGGCTACATGGCAGATCAACGCCTCGTCCAGGATCGCATGCACCAGGGCGCGGTCGTAACTGCCCCTTTCATGGGCCCGTTTAAGTGTCGTCCGTTGGGTCTTTTCGTAATCGGCCATGGTTGGCTCCGGAAAGTCGTTGCTGCCTGCACAGGTCTTAAACGATACAATGGTCCCGTTTATAGGGCCATTTTTAATATTTCTATGGTGCCATTCATGTTGCAAATTGCCGCCGCCATCGTGTCTTCCCTCGACCCCGATACCGCCACACCGCTCTATCGGCAGCTTCATGGCGCTTTACGGGATGCCATTCTAGCCGGGCATCTCAGGCCCGGAGAGCGCCTGCCATCCTCGCGATTGTTGGCGGCGGATCTCGGCTGCTCGCGCAACACCGTGACGGAGGCCTATGAATTGCTGGCGGCGGAGGGCTATCTGGAGGGCCGTGTCGGCGCCGGCAGTTTCGTGTCGCAGGAGTTTTCTCAAGGCTGGCTCAATGACCGCCCGGCGGCTTCACCAGGACCGCCTGATTACAAACCACCGCGACTGTCGGCCGTGGCCCACGCTCTGCAGGAAATGGCTGAGCCCGGCCCAACCCTGGCCGAACAAGGACGCGCCGATCCCTCGGGGCCGGACCCTGCGGAATTCCCGTTCCATATCTGGGCGCGCGTGCTCGGCCGCGCCTGGCGTCGCCCCGACCGCGACCATGCCTTTCGCGGCGACCCGATGGGATATCTGCCGTTACGTGAATCCATCGCCGATTATCTGCGGAAGGTGCGGGCGCTGGACTGCGATGCCGGGCGGGTGATGATAACGTCTGGCGCGCAACAGGCGCTCGACCTCGTGATGCGCCTGCTGCTCGATCCGGGAGACCGGGTCTGTATCGAGGATCCCTCCTATCGCGGCACACGGGCGGCATTGGCCGCCGCCGGAGCGGAGGCGATACCGGTCGCCGTGGACATGGAAGGTTTCGATGCGGATCGCGCCGCCCGGGACGCACCGGAGTCGCGGCTGGCCCTGGTCACGCCGTCGCACCAGTTCCCGCTCGGCGTAACCATGAGCCTGTCCCGGCGGATGAAACTTCTCGACTGGGCCGAGGCCGGCGACCGCTGGATCCTGGAAGACGATTACGACAGCGAGTTCCGTTATGCCGGGCGGCCGATTCCCGCATTGCAGGGACTGGATCGCGCCCGGCGGGTCATTTATGCCGGCACTTTCAGCAAGGCGATGTTTCCCGGCCTCCGGCTTGGCTATCTGGTGCTTCCCGAACAGTTGGTTGCCCCCTTCCGCACCGCACGCCTGCTGCTGGACGGCCATACGGCCACGATCGGCCAGTTGGCGCTGGCGGAATTCATGGCCGACGGCCATTTCCATGCCCATCTGCGGCGCATGCGAGGGCTGTATGGGAGACGGCGGAACATCCTGCTCCATCATGTTAGGGACCGATTGCGCCCCTTCCTGTCTCGCCCACCGGGCGGCGCCGGCATGCATCTGCTGATTCATCTGCCCGATTCGATGGATGACGCGTCAATTTCCGCGAAGGCAAGCTCGATGCGGGTGACCTGCCAGCCGCTGTCCGCTTTTTGCGCGGGCGAGGCAAAAAGCAGCGGGCTGGTCCTGGGGTTTGGCGCCGTCGAAGAGGCAAACCTTGGCGAAATGATTGAGAAGCTGTTCGGTATTCTGGAAGAGACGAGCTAACGCTCACGCGGCTCCCGGAAAAGAAGAACGGCGCCTCGCGGCGCCGTTCGAATAGCTTTCTGCTGAGTGGCGTCTGGCGCCGTATCAGCTGCCGCCGCCGGAGCTCGCGCTGGCGCTCGACAGGTAGCTGGAAACCGTGTTGAAGATGATCTGCAGCTGGCCGCCCAGGATCTGCAGGGCGATAATCGCAGCAACGGAAACAAGCGCGGCAACCAGGCCATATTCGATCATGGTCGCGCCGGACTCGTCCTTGATAAAGGATTTAATGAAACTCATTGAGCAACTCCCCCAAAAAAATAAATATGAAACTTTCGCAGCAGCCGCGAAAACAAAGCCTTGGCGGCAATCGCTGTTATATCTGCCAATAGGTAAAAATAGCTTTAAACAACATAGTTAACGCGAACTGTCTTTTGTTCGCCGCTCATGCCCGCCAATGGTGGCAGGCGACGAGATGATCCGCGCCGGCCTCTTCGAGCACCGGCACCTCGCGGGCGCAGCGTTCATCTGCCAGTGGGCAG
>JBFFGY010000338.1:0-3235 GCA_041557215.1 Alphaproteobacteria bacterium | reverse complement strand
CCGCGGGCTGCTTCAGCGGCTTGATTTCATGCCAGGCATCATACATGGCGGGCCGCATCAAATCGTTCATGGCCGCATCGACGATCACAAACCGGCGGGCCTCGCCCTGTTTCACGTAGATAACGCGGCTCACCAGGATGCCCGCATTGCCGACCAGCATGCGGCCCGGTTCGAAGACAAGTTGGCAGCCCAGATTGCCAACCGCCCCCTTGACCACCGCCGCATAATCCATCGGCAGCGGGATCTGCTCTTCCTTGTAAGGAATGCCAAGTCCGCCGCCCAGGTCGACACGCTTGATGTCGTGGCCCAGCGCGCGCAAGTCGCCGACCAGCGCCGCCACCCGTTCGAAGGCGATCCGGAAAGGCTCAAGATCCGTCAGCTGCGAGCCGATATGGACGGCAACCGATACCGGGTTGACGCCGGGCAGTTCCGCCGCCCGCGCAAAGGCCTCCGGCGCCTGCGACGCATTGATGCCGAACTTGTTCTCGCTCTTGCCGGTGGAAATCTTTTCATGCGTCTTGGCATCGACATCGGGATTCACGCGGATCGCGATATCCGCGACCACGCCCTTCGACACGGCAATTTCGCTCAGGGCTTCCAGTTCCGGCAGCGATTCGACATTCAGCTGCATGATCCCGCAGTCCAGCGCATAGGCCAGCTCGGCCCTGGTCTTGCCGACCCCGGAAAATACGATCTTGCTCGCCGGAATTCCGCCGGCCAGCGCCTTGCGCAGTTCCCCTTCCGAAACCACGTCGGCGCCTGCGCCCAATTTGGCCAGCGCACGCACTACGGCTAGATTGGCATTTGCCTTCAATGCGTAGCAGATCGTTGCCTGCTGGTCGGCGAAGGCCTCGGCGAAGACTGTGTAATGGCGTTCCAGCGTGGCGGTGGAATAGCAATAGAACGGCGTGCCCACCGCTTCGGCAATGCGGGCCAGCGGGACGCCTTCGGCATGCAGTTCGCCGTCGATATATTGAAAATGGTTCATTCGGGTTTCGGATACTGCTTGGGAAATGTGCTTTTTTCAGGGTCGGGAGGTTTCGGCCTGCCTTTTTTGCCGCAAGCGGCCGTGGCCGCGATTGCGGCGAAGCCGGACAAAATGACAAGAACCTGCCTTCGGGTCACAGGAAACGCTTCCTTGCCGCCACCGCAGCCTGCCGGACATTGTCCGGAGCGGTGCCGCCCAGGCTGGTACGGCTGGCGGCCGACGCCTCGGGCGACAGGACGTTATAGATATCGTCGGTGATACCGGCCTCGACCTCCCGCATCGACTCGAGCGGCAGGTCGGCAAGCTGGCAGCCATGTTCCTCGGCCAGCGACACGATCCGCCCGGCGACATGATGGGCCTGGCGGAACGGCATGCCCAGTACCCGCACCAGCCAGTCGGCGATATCCGTCGCCGTAGGAAATCCCGGGGCGAGCGCGGCCCGCATGGCCTCGCGGTTGGCGGTCATGTCGCGCACCATGCCGGTGGTGGCGGCAATCGCCAGCCACAGCGAATCGGCGGCGTCGAACACTGGCTCCTTGTCCTCCTGCATGTCCTTGCCATAGGCCAGCGGCAGGCCCTTCATAACCACCATCAGCCCAACCATCGCGCCGATCACGCGCCCCGCCTTGGCGCGTGCCAGTTCGGCCGCGTCCGGGTTGCGCTTTTGCGGCATGATCGACGAGCCTGTGGTGTAGGCGTCGGTCAGCTTGACGAAATTGAACTGCGCCGAACACCACATCACGATTTCCTCGTTGAAGCGGGAAATATGCGTGGCGCAGATCGATGCCGCAGCCAGGAACTCCATGGCGAAGTCGCGCGCCGATACCGCGTCCAGCGAATTGGCCATCGGTCCCGCGAAGCCCAGCGAAGCGGCCGTCTTCACGCGGTCGATGGGGAAGGATGTGCCGGCCAGCGCCGCCGCGCCCAGCGGGCTTTCATTGACCCGTTTGCGGCAATCGGCCAGCCGGCCCCGGTCGCGGCCGAACATTTCCGTATAGGCCAGCAAATGATGCCCGAAGGTCACCGGCTGCGCCGACTGCAGGTGGGTGAATCCGGGCATCAGCGCCTCTGCTTCCGCCTCCGCCTTGTCGATCAGGGCGGCCTGCAAATCCTTCAGCAACTCGTCCAGTCGGTCGATCTCGTCGCGCACCCACAGCCGGAAATCGGTCGCCACCTGGTCGTTGCGGCTGCGCGCGGTGTGCAGTCTTCCGGCGGCATCGCCGATCAGATCCTTCAGCCGGGATTCGACATTCATGTGAATATCTTCCAGCGAGGTCTTGAATTCGAATTCCCCGGTCTCGATTTCCTTCAATATGCGGTCGAGCCCGTCCCGGATCGCGGCCCCGTCATCCGCCCCGATGATCCCCTGCTCGACCAGCATGGCACAATGGGCCTTGGACGCGGCGATGTCCTGGGCGTAGAGTCGCTGGTCGAAGCCGATGGACGCGTTGATCCGCTTCATGATATCGGATGGGCCGGTGGCGTACCGCCCACCCCACATTTCGTTGGCGCTCATGACCTGCAGCTCCGTTCGGGAAGACATATGAAAAAACTGTTTTGCATCCTGGCCCTGGTTTCGTCTTTCGGCGTTGCGCCCGGTTTATGGTCCGGAAACAGCAGTTTTGCAAGAGAACCGCCGCCCGTGAGCGGCTGGATGGAACAATTTAGCTTCACCGAGCCGCCACGGCCAGCGCCTCAGATTCCTTTCAAGGCCGGCGATGGCACCGAAGTTACCCTAGGGGACTTCAAGGGCCGGGTCCTGCTGGTTAATTTCTGGGCCACCTGGTGCGCCCCCTGCGTCAAGGAATTGCCCTCGCTCGATGAATTGCAGCTCAAGCTGGGTGGCGAGGGGCTGCTGGTGCTGGCGGTCAGCCAGGATCGTGGCGGCGCTTCCGTGGCGGGACCCTTCCTCAAGAAGCTGGAGGTGAACCGGCTCGGCCTGTTCCTGGATCCGAAAATGAAACTGGGCCGTGCATTCGGAGTGCGGGCCCTGCCCTGGACCATTCTCATAGACCGCGACGGCAGGGTCGTCGGCCAGCTTGCCGGCTATGCCGAATGGGATTCGGACGAAGGCATTGCGCTGATCCGCCATTATCTTCGCGGAGGCCAACCCGAGGAGCCGGAGCGCGCCCAATGCGAATGCCGCCCGAGCCCGCCGAAAAAGCTTTCCGATTACTGATTTTTGGCCGGCTGGCGCGGGCGTGCGCCCATATCAGGCCTTGATCCTTGCCCGTGCTTCGGCTTCGG
>JBFFGY010000337.1:0-3258 GCA_041557215.1 Alphaproteobacteria bacterium | reverse complement strand
CATGGGCCTGGATGGCGTCGCAATGCAGCAGCACCTCGCAGCCGCCGCCCAACGCCATGCCGGAGGGCGCGCCGACCACCGGGAACGGTGCATACTTCAGTGCCTTGTAGGTGCGCTGGCCGGTCGCCACCAGGTCCTCGATCATCGGCCAGAGCGCGACATTGGCGGCGAACAGCGCCAGCCCGATATTGGCGCCGACCGAGAAGTTGCTGCCCTCGTTATAGATGACGAGACCCTTGTAGCCCTCCTTCGGGATCAGCTTGACCGCGTCCTCGACCATTTTTAGCGATTCCTGGTCCAGCGAATTCATCTTGCTGTGGAATTCCAGGCAGAGAATGCCGTTGCCGATGTCCCAAAGGCTGGCGGAGCCGTTGCGCTTCACCGGCGGGCCCGCGCGCTTGATATCCTCCAGCAGCAGGACGCCTTCGCAGCGCTTCATGTCCGCGTACTCGCCATCGACGCTCAGGAACTGCAGCTTGCCGTCCTCGGTCCGGTAGAAGCCGCCGGCCTCGGCAGCCTGCTTCAGGAGCGGCGGCACATCCCTGCCCTCTTGCCTCAGCCTCGCCACCAGCCAGTCGGCGCCGACCCGGTCGGCGAGCTGGAACGGCCCCTCCTTCCACGCGTATCCTAGCCGCATCGCCTCGTCGGCGGCGGCGATATCGTCGGCGATCTCGGGGATCAGCGAGGCCGCGTAGCAGATCACCTGCGACAGCACGCGCCAGCCATATTGGCCGGTCTTGTCCTGGTGCTCCAGCAGGCGACGCAGATCCTTGCCCGATTCCATGATGCTGGCCAGTTTCGGGCGTTTCGCCGGCGCGAACTTGCCGCTATTCAGGTCGACGGCCTGCTTCTCGAGTTTGCCGCCGGTTCTGTCGAGGCGATAGAAGCCGCCCTTGCCCTTGCGGCCCGTGTAGCCCTCGGCGATCAGCTTGTCGAACAGCGGCACCTCGCGCTTGACCGCATGGTAGGCGTCCGTCTCCGGCAGCGCGGCCTCCATCTCGTGCGCCACGGCGCGGCTGAGGTCGAGCCCCACCAGGTCCAGCAGGGCGAAGACGCCGGTCTTCGGGATGCCCATAGGCCGGCCCATGACGGCGTCGGCCTCCTCCACGGTCAGACCGTCTTCGACAGCCTCCGCCACCGCGCATTCGATCCAGAACACGCCCAGCCGGTTGGCGATGAAGCCCGGCGTGTCCTTGGCGTCGACCACGCCCTTGCCCAGCCGGTGGTCGCAGAACTGGCGGATCGCCTCCACCGCCTGCGGCTTCGTCTTCAAGCCCTGGACGATCTCCAGCAACCGCATATAGCGCGGCGGGTTGAAGAAGTGGGTGACCATGAAGTCTACGGCGAAGCTTTCGGGCAGGCCCGCGGTCAGGGTCGCCAGCGGAATCGTCGAGGTATTGGAACTGACGATGCAACCTTTCTTTTTGTGATGGTTTATCTGCTCATAAACTACTCTTTTTATACCTGGATTCTCTACCACCGCCTCCACGATCCAATCGCAGTCGGCCAGCTTGTCAAGATCGTCCTCAAGGTTGCCGGGCGTCACCAGCCGGGCGTTGTGCTTGTGCATGAAAGGCGCGGGATCCATGCGTTTCAGCCGCTCCAGCGCAGCCTCGGCAATGGCGCTGCGCTTGTCCGGGGCAGCGTCCCTGGGCACGATGTCCAGCAGCAGCACGGGGACCCCCGCATTGGCGATATGGGCCGCGATTCCAGACCCCATAACGCCTGCACCGATGACGGCTACGCGTTTGATTTCCATATCTAAATCGCCTCCAGGATCGTCGCGATGCCCTGCCCGCCGCCGATGCATTGCGTGGCCAGCGCATATTTGCCCTTCTCCCGTTTCAGCAGACTCGCCGCCTTGCCGGTGATCCGCGCGCCCGTAGCGCCCAACGGGTGGCCCAGCGCGATGGCGCCGCCGTCCAGGTTGGTCTTTGCCATGTCGAACTGCAATTCGCGATGGCAGGCCAGAACCTGGCTCGCAAAGGCCTCGTTCATCTCGATGACGTCGATATGGGCGAGTAGCAGCCCGGCACGCGCCAGCGCCTTGTTGGTCGCCGCCACTGGCCCGATACCCATGATTTCCGGGGCGCAGCCGGCCACCGCGATGCTTTTGATGCGGGCCAGCGGCGCCAGGCCGTTCTTCTCCGCATAATCCTCGGTGCAGACCAGCACGGCAGAGGCCCCATCGGTCAGCGGCGAGGAAGTACCGGCCGTCACCGACCCCCCCTCCTTGAAGGCTGGTTTGAGCCCGGCGAGCGCCTCCTTGGTGGTATCGGCGCGGATGCAGCCGTCCTTGTCCACCAGCCCGTCGCGCGTTTTCACCGGCACGATCTCGTCGGCAAGGCGCCCTTCCGCCTGCGCGGCGGCCGCCTTGGCCTGGCTGGCGACCGCCAGTTCGTCCTGCTCGTCGCGGGTCACCTGGTATTTCTCAACCAGATTTTCCGCCGTCTCGCCCATCGACATGTAGGCGCCGGGCATTTGCTCGGCCAGCGCCGGGTTGGGCATCGGGTTGTAGCCGCCGACCGGCACACGGGTCATTGATTCGACGCCGGCGCAAATAAAAACCTCGCCCGCCCCCATGGCGATGCTGCCGGCGGCCATGTGGATCGCGTTCATCGACGAGCCGCAGAACCGGTTCAGGGTGGCGCCCGCGACGCTGTTCGGCAGGCCGGCCATCAACGCGACGAGCCGCGCGACATTCAGCCCCTGCTCGCCTTCCGGCATGGCGCAGCCGCAGATCAGATCCTCGATATCTTCCGGCTTCACGCCGGTGCGCCCCACGAGGCCCCGCACCGCGGCGGCGGCCAGTTCATCGGGCCTTGTCCGCGTGAACTCGCCCTTGTTCGCGAAGGTGAAGGGGGTCCGGGCATATCCCGCGATGACGACATTGCTGCTCATGGTCGGAGCCTTTCAAGCCTGTTTTGCCTTGCCGGCCTTCGCCAGATGGCGTTCAGCCGCGCCGATGATCTCTTCGAGTTCGTGGATGGTCGCATCGATATCTTCGCGCTGCTGGCGCAGGGCGGTGAGCCGTTGGGCCGCCTTGCCGACGAGGATGCGCATCTGCGCCTTCTGGCCGGGATCGGAATCATAGAGGTCCAGCCATTCGCGGATTTCGCTCAGGGAGAAGCCCAGCCGCTTGCCGCGCAGGATCAGGATCATCCGGCCGCGGTCGCGGTGGGTATAGACCCGCGTATTGCCGGCCCGCCGCGGGGTCAGAAGATTCTTGTCCTCATAGAACCGCAATGTGCGGGGCGT
>JBFFGY010000336.1:0-3294 GCA_041557215.1 Alphaproteobacteria bacterium | reverse complement strand
GTGCTATATAAATATGAGATGACTGAAAAACAAGAAGCCAACGCCTTCGCACGCTTCGAGTCCTGGTTCGAGGAAGCCCGGGAATCGGAGATCAGCGACCCCAACGCCATGACGCTTGCCACCGCCGATTCGCGGGGGCGCCCGTCGGCGCGCATGGTGCTGCTGAAGGGGTTCGACGAGACCGGGTTCGTGTTCTACACCAACCTGGAAAGCCGCAAGGGCGGCGAGCTGGCCGAAAACCCGCATGTCGCCCTGCTGTTTCACTGGAAGAGCCTGCGCCGGCAGGTGCGGATCGAGGGGCCGGCGGTGCCGGTCAGCGATGCCGAGGCCGACGAGTATTTCGCCAGCCGGCCGCGCGGCAGCCGGATCGGCGCCTGGGCCAGCGACCAGTCCCGCCCGATGGAAGGCATGTTCGTGCTGGAGAGGCGTGTCGCGGAATTCACCGCGAAATTCGGCATCGGCGAGATCCGGCGCCCGCCGCACTGGTCGGGCTACCGCATCGCGCCGGAGCGAATCGAATTCTGGCGCGAGGGGCGTTTCCGCCTGCATGAGCGCGAGGTTTTCATCCGCGACAGCGACAGCTGGCGGATCGAGAGGCTGTTCCCGTGACGGCCGGGCATCCCCAAATGGTCCAGAATGCGCAGCCCACCAGCGAAAACGGGCGGCTGATGCGGCTCGCCACCTATGCCTCGGTGTCGGTGGCCTGCCTGCTGATCGCGCTGAAGACGGGGGCCTGGATCGCCACCGAATCGATCGCCATGCTGTCGACCCTGGTGGATTCGCTGCTCGACGCCCTGGCCTCGATCGTCAATCTGTTCGCCGTTCGCCACGCCCTGACCCCGGCCGACCGCGAGCACCGCTTCGGCCATGGCAAGGCGGAGGCGCTGGCCGCCATGGCGCAATCGGCCTTCATCGCCGGTTCTGCGGTATTGCTGCTGTTCCAGGCGGGGGAGCGGTTCATCAATCCCCGCGCCCTGTCGGCGCCCGAGACCGGCATCTGGGTCATGGTGGTCTCCATCGTCCTGACCTTCTTCCTGGTCCTGTTCCAGATCTGGGTGGTGCGCCGCACGCAGTCCGTGGCGATTTCCGCCGATTCATTGCATTACAAGGGCGATATCCTGGTCAATATCGCGGTGATCGGCGCGCTGGTGCTGGGAAGCTGGTTCGGATTCCTCTATGCCGATCCGATTTTCGGCACGGTCATCGCCGCCTATATCCTCTACAACGCATGGCTGATCGTGCGGGGCGCGCTGGACATGCTGATGGACCGCGAACTGCCGGACGAAGACCGACGGAAAATCCGCGAAATCGCCATGTCCCATCCCGAGGTAAAGAGCCTACACGACATGCGTACCCGCCGGTCCGGACCGACCAGCTTCATCCAGTTCCATCTGGTGATGGACGCGGAATTGACCCTGCTCAAGGCGCATGAGGTTTCCGACGCGGTAGAAATGGAGCTGCAGGAAGCCTTCCCCGACGCCGAGATCTTGATCCACCAGGACCCGACGGGCATCGTCGAGGACCACCAGTTTCCCGTCTGACCGCCCCGACCGGGCGGCGCCATGGAGAGACGCCATGAAACCGGGCGAGATCACGCAGGACCAGGGCGCCGCAATCGAGTTCCTCGAACATCTGGCAAAGAGCGAAGGCGCGCCAGCGGAGCGCACCGACACCCACGCCGCCATCGTCTTTTTGGGACGCGAGACCGCATGGAAGCTGAAGCGCGCGGTCTGGTTCCCCTTCCTGGACTTTTCGACGCCGGAGAAGCGCCACGCCGCCTGCGAGGCGGAAGTCCGCCTGAACCGCCGCACCGCGCCGGACATCTATCTTGGCTGCCGGGCCATAACGCGCCGGGACGACGGCAGCCTGGAACTCGGGGGCGGTGGCGAGGCCATCGACTGCGTCGTGGTCATGCGGCGCTTCGACCAGGATCTGCTGTTCGACCGCATGGCGGAACGCGGGGTTCTGACCGGCGACCATATCATCGAGCTGGCCGACGAGATCGCACTGTTCCACGGTTCGGCGGAGAAACGGCCGGATCATGGCGGCGCGGCGGCCATCCGCTGGATCGTCGACGACAATATGGCGGAACTGGCGGCAATGCCGGAAACATTCGGCGAGACCGCTGTCAATGCGTTGAAACATCTGTCGGAGGAGGCGCTTGACCGCTGCGCCGGGTTGCTGGACGAACGCCGCCTTGCCGGTTTCGTGAGGCATTGCCATGGCGACCTGCATTTGCGGAACATTTTCCTGTGGCAGGGACGGCCGACCCTGTTCGACTGCCTGGAATTCGACGAAAAGCTCGCCTGTATCGATATGCTTTACGACCTGGCATTCCTGTTGATGGACCTTGAGCATCAAGGACGCCGCAATTTCGCCAATCTGGCGCTGAACCGTTATCTGCAGCGGACCGGGGATCTGGGCGGACTGGCGGCGCTGCCGCTGTTCCTGTCCTGCCGGGCGGCGATCCGCGCCAAGGTGGAGGCCAGCGGCATCGCGATGCAGAAGGAAACGGAGGCGGCCAACGAAATGGCGGGCGAAGCGCGGACCTACCTGTCCCTGGCGACCGAATTCCTGGCCCCGCCGAAGCCGATTCTGATCGGCATCGGCGGCGAATCCGGCAGCGGGAAATCGACTATTGCCGCCGCTGTGGCGCCCGAACTCGGTGGCGCGCCGGGGGCGCTGGTGCTGCGCAGCGACGTAACCCGCAAGCGGCTGTTCGGCTGCCGCATGGAAGACCCGCTGCCGCAGGAGGCCTATAGCCGCGAGGCAACGGAACGCACCTACGGGCAATTGATCAAGGATGCAAAGGCCGCTCTGGCCGCCGGCATGACGGTTGTCGCGGACGCGGTCTATGCCGATCCGGCGGAACGGGACGACCTGGAAAGGGTGGCGCATGACGCCGGCCTGCCATTCCGGGGCGTCTGGATCGATCTGCCGCTTGAGGCCCGGATCGAAAGGGTCGCCGAACGCAGGGGCGACGCGTCCGACGCGACGGTGGAATTCCTTCGCGCCAACCCCGCGCGCGAACAGGGCCCGATGGGTTGGACGCGGATCGACGGCCAAGGCACGGTTGAATCCGTCGCAGAGCGCGTGAAGGATTGTGTTTGATACAGGTCATTCCGGTTTCCGCCTTATAGGTTATAGTGAAATCAGGCGGGATGAACCGTCCGGATACGGGAGGATCACAATATGGCAATCAAGGTCATTCTTACGCCATTGTTCGGCGCTCCTTCGGATGATGCGGCCCTGGCGACGTCCCTGGCCGTGGCAAGGAAATTTTCGGCCCATATC
>JBFFGY010000335.1:0-3313 GCA_041557215.1 Alphaproteobacteria bacterium | reverse complement strand
GGGAGGTGCTTACGGCGATTTCGATCCCCATGGTACCCGCCGGGTATCGGTCGGGCTTTTCCGAGTTTTCTCGCCGTAGCGGGGATTTCGCCATGGCGGGACTTGCCGCCTGCGCCAGATTCGATGGAGAGACCGCAAGCGATATTCGTCTCGCTTTCTGCGGGGTCGATATCCGGCCGGTGCGCGCCGGGTCGGCCGAGCGGACACTGGAGGGTAAAGCCGTTACCGCGGAGCTTCTGGAAGAGGCGAAGGCAAAATTGGCGGACGATCTCGAGCCGCCCGACGACCTTCAATCCTCCGGTAAAATGAAACTGCATCTTTCGCGGGTCCTTCTGGACCGCGTATTTTCGGCCATGGCCCGGGCAGGTGCCGCATGAATGTCGATCGCGAAATCACCCTGACGGTGAATGGAGAGCGGGTGACAGCCCGCATCGAGCCGCGCAAGAGCCTGGTGGATTTCCTGCGCGAGGCCCAGGGGCTTACTGGATCGCATGTCGGCTGCGAACATGGTGTTTGTGGGGCCTGCACCGTCCGCGTGGATGGTGAAATCGTCCGCGGCTGCCTGACGCTGGCCGCGCAGGTCGATGGCGCGGTGGTAGAGACCATCGAGGGCGTGTCCGATAGTGGCGAAATCGCGGCCCTGCAGCAGGCCTTCCTGGAGCGCAATGCGTTGCAGTGCGGTTTCTGCACGCCGGGCATGCTGCTGGCGGCGGCGGCCTTGCTGAAGGAAAATCCGTCCCCGTCGCGCGAGGAAATCAGGGAATATCTCTCCGGAAATTACTGCCGCTGCACCGGCTATCAGTCGATCGTCGATGCGGTCGAAGCCGCATCCGTTGCCATGAAGGAGGGCGGGCGATGACCGATAAGCCGCTTTCCATCCACGATCTGCCGAATTCCTATATCGGGCGCACCGTGCCGCGGCCGAATGCGCGCCGTCTGCTGGAAGGGCGGGGCTGTTTCGTCGACGATATCAGCCTGCCGCGGATGGCCCACGTCGCCTTCCTGCGCAGCCCCTATGCCCATGCGGAGATCAAGTCGATCGATCTGTCCGCCGCGGCCGAAAGCCCCGGCGTTATCCGGGTGGTCGAGGGCCGGGAAATGGCGGAACATTGTTCGCCATGGGTGGGCGTTCTAAGCCATCTGGCGGGGCTGAAATCGGCGCCGCAATATGCGCTGGCTGTGGGGCGCGTCCGCTGGCAGGGCGAGCCGGTGGTGGCCGTGGTGGCGCAGAGCCGCGCCCAGGCCGAGGATGCGCTGGCCCTCGTCGAGGTCGATTACGAGGAACTGGAGCCGGTCGTCGACATGGAAACGGCCCTGGACGCCGGCACCCCGGTGATCCATCCCGATCTTGGCGACAATCTGGCTTTCGAGCGCAAGGTCGATGCCGGCGACGTGGATGCCGCCTTTACCGAGGCCGACGCGGTGGTCGAAGAGACGTTGCATTTCGGCCGCCATACCGGCGTGACGCTGGAACCCCGCGTGACGCTGGCCGACTACAATGCCGGCGACGGCAAGCTGACCGTCTATATGTCCAGCCAGGCGCCGCACATGATGAAGAACATCTTCGCAATCCATCTGGGGATCGACGAAGACGACGTGCGGGTGGTCTGCAAGGATGTCGGTGGGTCCTTCGGGATCAAGATACACACCTATCCCGACGAAATGGCGGCGGTAACGCTCAGCAAAATGCTGAAGCGGCCGGTGAAATTCCTGGCCGACCGGCTGGAATCCTTTACCTCGGACATCCATGCGCGCGATCATCGCGTTACGGCGAAAATGTCGGTCAAGGACGGCCGTATCACCGCCATCGAGATGGACGACCTGACCGGCATCGGTCCCTATTCGGTCTATCCCCGCACCAGCGCGGTTGAATGCAACCAGGTCCTGAACCTGGCCGGCGGCCTCTACGATATCGCCAACTACCGGGCGGTCGGGCGCGTCATGTTCCAGAACAAGAATGTGATGTGCCAGTATCGCGCGGTCGGCCATCCCATCGCCTTCAGCGTCACCGAGGCGCTGGTGGAGTCGGCGGCGCGTGCTGTCGGCATGGACCCGGTGGAACTGCGCCGCAACAGCGTTTTCCGCGACGACGCCTATCCCTGCACGGCGGCGAGCGGCCTGAAGTTCGAGGGGTTGTCGCACCAAAAGAGCCTGAATAAGATCTTTGAGATGATGGATTACGATGCGCTGCGCCGCGAACAGGCAGCGTTGCGCGAGAAGGGCATCTATCGCGGCATCGGCATGGCCGCGATGATCGAGGTCACCAATCCCAGCCCGATGTTCTACGGTATCGGCGGCGCCCATATTTCGGCGCGCGACGGCGTTACCATCCGGCTCGACCCCACCGGCGGCGTGACCGCCTTGACCGGCGTGACCGAGCAGGGCCAGGGCACCGAGGCAATGATCGCGCAGATCGTGGCCAGCGCCGTGGGAGTGGCGATGGAGAAGGTCCGAGTCGTCACCGGCGATACCGACACCACCCCTTACGGTGGCGGCACCTGGGCGTCGCGCGGCGCCGGCATCGCGGGCGAGGCGGCGCTGCAGTCCGGCCGGGCATTGCGCGCCAATATCCTGCAGGTCGCGGCGGCGATGTTGCAGTCGGACGCCGGCAAGCTGGATATCCGCGAGGGCAGGGTGGTGGACGCCGATACCGGCGCCGAGCGGATCACGCTGTCGGACCTGGCCAAGACCGTCTATTACCGCGGCAACGAACTGCCAGATGGCGTCTCGCCGGAACTGATTGCGACGCGGCATTATTCGCCGCGCGAATATCCCTTCGCCTTCACCAACGGCATTCAGGCCTGCCTGGTGGAAGTGGATATCGAGACCGGTTTCGTGAAGCTCTTGAAATACTGGGTTGTCGAGGATTGCGGCACGGTGATCAACCCGCAACTGGTCGACGACCAGATTCGCGGCGGCGTCATCCAGGGCATCGGCCCGGCCCTTTACGAGCATTGCGTCTACGACGATCAGGGCCAGATGCAGAATGCCACCATGGCCGATTATCTCGTGCCGATGGCGGCCGAAATGCCGGATATCGAGATCGCGCATGTGGAGACGCCAACGCGGGAGTCGGCGCTTGGCGCCAAGGGCGCAGGAGAAGCCGGGACGGCTGGCGCCCCGGGCGCGGTAGCCAATGCAATCAATGACGCAATCGCCTCGCTTGGTGGTAAGGTTACGTCGATACCGGCAACGCCGGAACGGATTCTGGAAGCCTTGGGCAAGCTCTAGGAGGGGGCGACAAGGTTTGTTGGGCCCGGCCCGGGTCCGAACTGTGGACTGCAAATAAATTGGGAGGAAGAACCATGAGCAG
>JBFFGY010000334.1:0-3340 GCA_041557215.1 Alphaproteobacteria bacterium | reverse complement strand
GAAAGGGAGAAAAGAGTCAGGGATACTATCGAACTGCGCGAGCCGGATATAGTTCCGTTTACCGTAAATCTCAACACCAGTAAATACATCGGTATTCCTAACTCGGCTGCCTATTACGATCCTATCGGCTGGAAAAGGGCCATGCGGCAAATAACCCTTGACCTGGAACCGGATATGTGCAATGCCGGATTACCGATGTCGGCGCCCATAGCCTGCATGGCGAAATCCTATCCGACGATACAGACGCGGAAAGGATATGCGCGTGACGACGGCAGCCAAGGCAGTGGATCCGGTGACGATCCAGTTGGAGTTCGAGGATAACCGCCTGCTGCCGACGGTGTTCGGCGAGCATGGCCGGAACCTGGCGCGCATAGAACAGCGGCTGGGCGTGTCGCTGCACAATCGCGGCAACCAGGTCACGATTTCGGGGCCAGTGGAGGCCGTGGAGGCGGCGCGCGACGCGCTGGATCGGCTATATCGTTCGGCAAGCCGGGGCCACCATGTTGACCAGGCCGAAGTGGATGCCGCGGTTCGCATGGCGGAAGGCAGCGGCAACGATATCAACGGCGGCCCGGAACCTTTCATCCAGACTAGGCGCAAGCGAATCATCGCCCGTTCGCCAAACCAGGCAAACTACATGCGGGCGATCACCGACCGCGAAATGGTCTTCGCCACCGGACCCGCGGGCACCGGCAAGACCTATCTGGCGGTTTGCGCCGCCGTGGCAATGCTGACCGCGGGCCGGGTGGACCGTATCGTGCTGTCGCGCCCCGCGGTCGAAGCCGGCGAACGGCTGGGCTTTCTGCCCGGCGACATGCGGGAAAAGGTCGACCCCTACATGCAGCCGCTGTACGACGCGCTCTACGACGCGCTACCGGCCGAGCAGGTCGTCAAGCGGCTGGAAACCGGCGAGATCGAGGTTGCCCCCCTGGCCTTCATGCGTGGCCGTACCCTGTCGAACGCCTATGTAATCCTGGACGAGGCGCAGAACACGACACCGGTGCAGATGAAGATGGCGCTGACCCGGATCGGCGAGAACAGCCGCATGGTGATTACCGGCGACCTGACCCAGGTCGATCTGCCCGGCGGCCAGCGATCAGGGCTGACCGATGCATTGGAGACGCTGGCTGACGTGAAGGGGATCGAGTTCGTCCACTTCACCCAGGCCGATGTGGTGCGCCACGAACTGGTTACCAGAATCATTCAGGCCTACGACCGCCGCTCGGAGAAGAAGGAAGCCGGCAAATGAGCAGTGGGCTGTCGACGGAAATAAGCTGCGCGGCCGAGAGCTGGGACAGACTGTTGCCTGATGCCGAGGCGCTCATTCGCCATGCCGCCGCCGCGGCCTGGGACGCGGCCAGCGCAAAGGGCGATGCGGAATTGAGCATCCTGCTGACGGACGATTCGCAGATGCGCATCTTGAACCGGGATTATCGCGGTTTGGACAAGCCTACGAATGTTCTGTCCTTCCCGGCCGGCGACGAGGGCGCCGCGGGCCGACCCCGTCTTCTGGGGGACATTGCCCTGGCGCTCGAGACGATCGAGCGCGAGGCCAACGAACAATCGAAGACCCTGGCGGAGCACGTCAGTCACCTGACGGTGCATGGCGTGCTGCATCTGCTGGGACATGACCACGCAACCGAACCGCAAGCCACCGCCATGGAGGCGCTGGAGATCGAGATTCTGCAGGGGCTGGGGATTGCAAATCCTTATGCCGCAGAAGAATTCTCGGTCGGATAGGCGTTGAAGAGATATGTCCGAGGAACCTCCGTCTACACGACAATCGACCGGCGAGCCTATTATCGCAGACGAACCCCGCAAGCCGGGCTGGCTGTCTTCGCTGTTCCGCGGATTGCGCGGTAAAGGCAATGGCGAAAGCTCGCTGCGCAATAGCGTCGAGGCGCTGATCGAGCAGCGCGAGGAGCAGGCGGAGCCGATCGATCCCGAGGAACATACCCTGATCACCAATGTGCTGAAGCTTGGCACGGTGACGGTTGAAGACTCTATGGTGCCGCGCGCCGACATCGTCGGGGTCGAGGTGGGAACGCCGCTGAACGAGGCGGTGGCCGTCATGACCAGTCAGGGCCATTCCAGAATTCCGGTTTACCAGTCGACGCTGGACGACGTCATCGGGATGATCCATATCCGCGATGTGCTTGGCGCGGTGGAGCGCGCAAACGGCAGCGGTCGCCGCCCGGCCTTGCGCAGCCTAGTCCGCCAAGTGTTGTTCGTCGCGCCGAGTATGCGGGTGCTTGACCTGCTTCTGCAGATGCGCAAGAGCCGCAATCATATGGCGTTGGTCGTGGACGAATATGGCGGGGTCGACGGCCTGGTCACGATCGAAGACCTGGTCGAGGAAATCGTCGGTGAGATCGAGGAAGAGCACGAGGCGGCGACGGCGCCGCGCATGGTGGACCGCCCAGACGGCAGCGTCATCGCCGATGCGCGCCTGCCGATCGAAGATCTGGAAGAACGGGCAGGCGCCCTGGTTTCCGGCACCGAGGAAGAGGGCGAGGTCGACACGGTCGGCGGTTTCGTGACGGGGCTGGCGGGCCGGGTGCCGGTGCGTGGCGAGCTCATAGTGGATGATGCGTCCGGGCTGGAGTTCGAGATACTGGACGCCGACCCGCGTCGCGTGAAGCGGGTACGCGTCCGCAATATGCCGGCCCATCCGGACCTGCATGGCGGCTAAGTTAAAAGCACAGTTGGATGCTGCCCTTGAGCGCATGGATGCGCTGGCCGGGCGGGTGGGTTCCCTTGCCGGATGGCGACGTCATGCACTGGCGGTGCTGCTTGGGATACTGGCAAGTCTGGCACTGCCGCCGGTTTACATGTTGCCTGCGTTATATATAGGTTTCGCCGGGCTAGTTTGGCTTCTCCCACCCGGGCTACGATCTCGTACGGCCTTTTTCACGGGATGGTGGTTCGGCTTCGGCTATTTCCTGTCCAGCCTCTACTGGGTCGGGTTTGCCCCGACTAATTATGCCACCGGGCTCTGGTGGATCGGACCGTTGTGGGCGCTTGGCCTTCCGGTAATCCTGTCTGTTTTCCATGGCGTGGCCACCCTGGCCGCCAGCCGCCGCGGCGAAGGAAACATGCGTCGTGCGGTTATGCTGACCCTGGCGTGGGGAATCACTGAGTGGCTGCGCGGCCAGATATTCACCGGGCTGCCGTGGAATATGGCCGGTTATGGATGGGTCGGTTCGGATGCACTGGCGCAGACCGCTTCCGTGTTCGGGATGTATGGTGTGACGGTTCTGGCCGTTGGTTCGGCTTCGATCCTGGCCGCAACAGCGAATTCGACCGCCCAAATGCGGCTAATGGCATGTGCCATCGCCCT
>JBFFGY010000333.1:0-3380 GCA_041557215.1 Alphaproteobacteria bacterium | reverse complement strand
GCCAGGTCGCGCGCCAGGGCAGCCGGCTGCAGCGTCGCCGTTCCTTTCTCGAACACGCCGCCAATATGGGTGGTCGTACCGCTCCGCCGGGCGACCTCATCCGCCGATAGTTCCTCAAAGGGATGAAGGCCCATCCTGTCCAGAATGCCGACCGTCGCGCGCCAGGCATCGCGCTGCGCCTCGCTGCTGGCGGTCCAAAGCCAGCCGTCATGGCGGAATTCGCAGTCGATATCGTTATCCCTGCAGAATTGTCCGATCTTGCGCACGGCCTCCTCAGAAGCCTCGATCATACGCACTGTCTCCTGGCCGCCGCAGACCGGATAGAGCAGGGGCGCCTTGGAGGTCCAGGTCATGCAGAAACCGCCGTTGCGCCCGCTGGCGCCGCCGCCGCAGATATCCCGCTCGATTATGACAATGTCGGCCGCCGGATCGGCCTCATTGACATGAAGCGCTGTCCATAGCCCCGTGAAACCGCCGCCGACGATGCAGATATCGGTGGCAATGTCGCTCTCCAGTGGCCGCGGGCGTGCGGGGGCCTGTTCCAGGGCCTGTTCCAGCCAGTAGCTGCGCATGCCTTCCTCCGTTTCATCGTTTGGGTTGCCGGGAAATCCGACAATCGAACTGGACCGGCGAATATTGCCGGTTATCTTTACAGTTGAGCAAGGGTTGCGAGACTAGCATGTTCCATGTTTCTGAATTCGGGAGATTATCGATGATCGGTCGAAGAAATTTCGTAATGCTTCTTTCGGGCGCAGCGCTGGCGGGTTGCCAGGGTTCGTCTCTCGGCGATGCGGGACTGTCACTGGCGACGCAGGCGCTTGGCGGTGGCGGATCGCGCCCCCTGACCGATCTGGAGATCGGTGACGGGTTGAAGGAAGCACTGCGCGTCGGGACCGAACGGGTGGTCCGCCAGGTCGGTATCGCCGACGGCTACAATGCCGACCCGCTGATCCATATCCCGCTGCCCAAGGATCTGCGCAAAGTCCACGACACCCTCGACAAGATCGGGTTGGGGAAAATGACTGCCGACCTGGAACTCAAGCTGAATCGCGCCGCCGAACGCGCCGCGCCCGAGGCCAAGGAAGTGTTCTGGAATGCGATCACCCAGATGACGCTGCAGGATGTGCGCGCGATCTGGAAGGGGCCGGAGGATGCGGCGACGCAATATTTCCGCGGCAAGATGACCACGCCCCTGACGGACCGCTTTACACCCATCGTCACGAATGCCATGAGCGAGGTCGGCGCAATCCGGTCCTACGACAGCATGATGGACAGATACAAGGCGATTCCCTTCGTGCCCGACGTGAAGGCCGACCTGACCCGTTATACGGTTGGCAAGGGGCTGGATGGCCTGTTCACCTATGTGGCGAAGGAAGAAGCCGCGATCCGTAAGGATCCGGCGAAACGCACCACCGAGCTGTTGCAGCGCGTGTTCGGTGCACTGACCTCGTGAGCGAGGCGGAGGCGGTTGTTTGCGCGTCAGGTGTCGATGGTCTAGGCTTGCCCGTTCTGGATGGTAGCTATCGCGGGTGCGGCACCCGGGGGAGATTTGCATGACTGAAGACCTCGCGAGCGAAGCCCGGGATACCGCGTCTCGGGTAATCTCGATTTTCGTGGATGATAATTTGAAGTCGCTGCCCCTGCCCGGGAGTTTCTGGGACGACGATTATGTGCTGGGATTCCTGATGTGCGCCGCCGTGCAGCTTACCCAGGCCCGCTATAGCGAGGAGGTGGATCCGCTGGTCGCGGCCGACGCCACGTTCGAAGCCATTGCCGAGGCGTCTGGCCGGGATGTCCAGGCGGTAAAGGATCGCGTTGGCGTATTGCAGAATTCTGGCAGCGCCGATTATCTGCACGCCATGAAGCTGGCCGACAAACTGGTTCGTTTTATTTCCGGTTCGGTGACCGCGGCCCTCGACTCGGTGGTGCTTGCCGCGCGAGAGCAGGTCAGGAAGATGTACGACGAGGGTATCCTTGATGCAGACAAGGTACCGGAGGATGCGGCGTTGCGGGGTGTTCTGGTCCGGAATCTGTTCACCGACGAAGTCATGAAACGGTTCGACCTCTCAACGGCTGGCTAGGCGGTCCTTCGGTGCGATCCCGCTGTCCCAATTGCGGCCGCGGTTTCAATTGCGATGGCAGCGGCGAATGCTGGTGCCTCAAGGTAGAGCGCAAGTTCGATTACGAGGAAATGATCCTGCGCGGCGGTGAGACGGGATGCGTATGCCCGGTCTGCCTGACCGGGCGCACGGATATTGCCGATGTCGATGCGGCGGGTAGCGCCGATAGCGGGGCCAGACCGGTTCCCGGTCGTCGCGGCGGTCGCCGTCGTCGAAGAAACCTATCCGATTCATAATTGCGATTGACCTGCGTCAATGAGGCGCCGGTGCGGACAGGCCACTCTGGCCCCGTAATAGCGGGATAAAAGAGATGGCTTGCGGTATCAGATTTTACGATTTCATCAACGGCGCCATGGTCCAATTGCCCACGGTATCAAGCGCCGCGGCGGCCTGTGAACCGGATGGCCGCCATGGGGTCAGGGCGATCCTCAATCCCAACGAGGCCGCCCGCACCCTGCTAAGCGACCATGCACGGATGCTCACGGAACTGGGCCGCGTGGCGCGTCAGCACTGACGCGGCCCTACTCGCTGCCAGGCTATTTCCGGGGCTCTGCCCGGTCGCTCAAAGACCCGTCCGCCGCGGTTCGCGGCAGGCGGGTCTTTTGCTGTCCCTCGCCGGCACCCGGGTCGGGGCATTGCAATATCTGCCGGTTCGGCGGAGAATTGGTGCCTGCTCCAACCGCGAGCGCGGGTATTTTCGGCACAGCGGGCAGCCTCGAAATGGGGGATGGCATGTTTGGCAGGACCGTAACGACGATCGTAATTGCCGCCGGCTTGGCGGCGCTGGCGGGCTGTGGCGGTGAACGGGCAGGCGGCCCTGGCGCGGCGGAATTGGCGGCGGGCGTGGATACGCCGGGTTTGCGGTCGGCCGTGACGGCATATACCGAGGGCGATTACGAGACGGCGATGAGGCAGTTCTCGGCCCTGGCCGACGGCGGCGACGCCAAGGCCCAATTTGCCTTGGGGTTGATGCATGAAAACGGCGAAGGGGTTGAGGCCGATGCGGCGGCCGCCGCCGGCTGGTATCGCCGGTCGGCCGAACAGGACTATGCCCGCGCGCAATACAAGCTGGGCGCAATGCATTATTTCGGGCGCGGCATCGATGTGGATTACGGCGAGGCCGCGCGCTGGTACCGGATGGCGGCCGATCAGGGCGATGCCGACGCGCAGACCGACCTCGGCTACATGTACGACCAGGGGAAAGGCGTGCTGCAGGAACGGGCGGAAGCCGCACGTTGGTACCGCTTGGCGGCCGACCAG
>JBFFGY010000332.1:0-3422 GCA_041557215.1 Alphaproteobacteria bacterium | reverse complement strand
TCCACGAAGACGCCATATAGGAAAGCCGCCGCGAAAGCGCCGCGATGGATGTCGATCGCGGGGCCGCCTCGCGCGTCGCGTTGCGGCCGGCGGTGCAACACCTGATGCAGCACCACCCCACCGAAGATAACCGAAAGCCCCTGCCAGGATACCCAGGCGCCCTTCAGGCTTTCGAGCCAAAGGAAACCGGCCAGCCCGTCCGCGCCACGCAAATAGATCACAGCCGGCAGGGTTGCGGCCAGTGCCACCAGCCCGGCCGAGGCCAGGGTCACGCGTCGCGTCGCAAGCAGCACCAGCACCAGCGCCAGCGGCAGAATCGACAAACCGGCCTGCATGTCCCTCCCTCGAACGCAAAAACGCGCCCGCCCGGCGCGCGCCGCATCTAAGCGGGCGGGGCGCGGTACGTCAATCTGGCCAAGGCTATTCGGCGGGTGCGGCCTCGGTCTGGCGCTGGATCAGGATATATTCACGCAGCGTGAACAGGCCGACCAGCAGGGCGCCGGCGCCGGCGACATAGATGCGGACCGGCTCGTAATAAGTCATCAGCAATTCGCCGCCGAAGATCAGAAGCAGGATCTTGTTGCAGACCGGGCAGGCGACGCCGAGGAAGGCCAGGATGCCGCCGGTGCTGGCGCCGGCCGTGGAACAGAACGGGCGGCGGATCGCAACATAGATGCCGCCCACTGCCGACATGGCGCCCAGCATGGCAACTTCCCAGCCGCCGGCCGGCGTCATGCGGACGAACAAGGGATTGTCCCACAGGGCCGCGACCGAGCCGAGCAGCAGAAAACTTCCAAGCGCCACGGCGATACCCGCGGCGATACGCTTTGGCGTTACATGCTCCATGATAGGGGCGAAGATAGAGCGGCCGATGCGCGCTGGCAATACAAGGCGACGCACGGTTGCGTGAGCATAATGCGCCTTGCTGCCGGAAGCCTCCCCCTTTCCTAATCGGCCGGCCTGTATTAGCGTCGGACTTGCCGGTGGCAATCGGGAGGAAAAGTGGTGGCCGTAGACGATCAGGCAGGCAGCCGTCGCAGGAATCGTCGTGACAGGCTCGCGGCGAAAGGCGGTGATGCGGCCGCACCGCAGGCAGTGGCTGCGGCGACGTTCGACGTCGCCATGCCGAAGCCCTTAACCGGGGGTGGACCGGCGGTGCGGCCGGCCTTCGCCTATCTCGACGATTCGCGGGTCGGGGAATTCGTCGAGCGCAGCTATCGCGTCCTCGAGGAACATGGCGTCCATGTCAGCCATCCGGCCGCGGTAGAAAAGCTTGGCCAGGCGGGCTGCCGGGTCGATGCGGACGGCAGGCTGGTGCGTATCCCGCGTGGATTGGCGGCCGAAGCGCTGGCCGCGACGCCGCGCGAGGTGACGCTCTACAGCAAGTCCGGGCGGCACGATTTGCAGATCCCGCGCCCCGACAATAGCTTCCACATGCGCACTGGCACCGGCGCGCATGGCTTCATCGAGCCGGACGGCAAGTGGCGCAAGCTGGTCCTCGACGACGTGAAGACAATTGCGGCAATCGGCGACGGACTGCCCGAGGTCGGCTTCATCGCCCATCCCTTCGTCAACGGCGAGCCGGAACGCACCTCCGACATTCATGGATTTGCCGCAATGCTGGCGAATTCGGAAAAGCACAACTGGATCCAGCCTTACGACGCGGCGAATGTCCGCTTCCTGATGGAAATGTCGGCGGTGGCGGCGGGCGGCGAGCAAGCGCTTCGCGCAAAGCCGATTGTCAGCTGCATCGCCTGTTCCTTCTCGCCCTTCGAGTTCAAGGAAATGGATATCGAGGCGATCATCCAGTGCGGCCGCTACGGTGTGCCGATCCACGCCTGCAGCCTGCCGACGGCCGGTGGCACCGCGCCGGTCACCATGCCGGGCACGGTGCTGATGGCAACCGCCGAGATCCTGGCGATGGTAACGCTGACCCATATCCTGGCGCCGGGCACGCCGCTAATCGCCACCCCGCTGATTTTCGCGCTGGATATGCGCACCGGGCGCTCGCTGCAGTCCAGCGTCGAGGCGCTGCAAGGCGCGACCATGGCGGTGCAGGTCTGCAAGCGCGGCTTCGGGCTGATGACCCACACCTACGGCGCAGGTTCGGACACGCCGGACCTCTGCGGCCAGTCGATGGCGGAACGGGCGCTGATCGGCTTCATGGTGGGGCAGGTCGGGGCGGATATCCTGGGCGGCGTCGGCCAGATGGAATGTGCCACGGTATTCAGCCCGGTCCAGGCAATCCTGGACAGCGAGCTGGGCGCCATGCAGCGTGCCTGGATGCACACGCCGGCGGTCGATGACGAGACATTGGCCTGGGATCTGCTGATGCAGGTCCCCCAGGGCGGCCATTTCCTGGCCAACGACCATACGCTGAAACATTGCCGCGACGTGTTCGAGCCGGCCTCCTTCCTGAAGCTGGCGCGCGACCCCTATGAAGAGGCCTACCGGCGTAATGAGGTCGACAATGCGAGGGCAATCTATGAGCGGCTGATGAAACGCGAGACGCCGCCCGGCCTGCCGGGCGAGGACGCCGTGGCCGAGATAAACCGCATCGTTGCCGCCGCCGACAAGGCGATACTGGATTGAGGGGAGAGGGGACATGACAGGTTCGCTGGACGATCGGCTGGACGCCATATTCGATGCGGTGCTCGATTACGAGGACGAGAAGACCGAACGGCTGGTCCGCGAGGAACTGGCGCAGGGCACCGACCTGCATGTCATCCTGAACGATGCGCTGATCGCGGCGATGGACGAGGTCGGCGACCTGTTCAGCGAGGGCGTGCTGTTCGTGCCGGAAATGCTGATGGCGGCGCGCGCGATGAAAGCCGGGCTGGAGGTTTTGCGGCCGCTGCTGACCGAGACCGACGCCAAGCCGATCGGCAAGATCGTGCTGGGCACGGTGCACCGCGATCTGCACGATATCGGCAAGAACCTGGTCGGGATGATGCTGGAAGGGGCGGGCTTCACGGTGATCAATCTGGGCGTCGACGTGCCGCTGGAGAAATTCCTCGAGGCCGTGCATGAACACCATCCGGACGTCGTCGGCATGTCGGCCCTGCTGACCACCACCATGCCGAACATGGGAAAGACCATCGATCTGCTTCGCAAGGAGGGCTGGAACGGCCATATCATGGTCGGTGGCGCGCCGGTGAACCAGGAATTCGCCGATGCCATCGGCGCCAACGGCTTTGCCGCCGATGCGCCGGGCGCCGTCGAACTGGCGCGCCGCATGATCGGAGCGAATTAGCGGTTAAATCTGTCGCGCCATCCAGACCAGAACTGAAAAGCAGCCCAGCACCCCGGAAATCGCTGCCGCCGCCTTGGCATGCCAACAGAAGCGCTCGGCAAGGATACCGCCGATCAGCCGCTGCAGCTCTGGTTTCCCCAAACGTGGGCGTTCGGGAAGCATGATCCAT
>JBFFGY010000331.1:0-3423 GCA_041557215.1 Alphaproteobacteria bacterium | reverse complement strand
CAGAAGCTGCTGGACATGTTGGACGATAATGACGACGTACAGGCGGTCTCGGCCAATTTCGAGATCGACGACGATGTCATGTCGCAGCTGACGGCCTGAGGAGGGCGGACGGGCGAATGCGTCTTATCGGTTTCGATCCTGGACTGCGCCATACCGGCTGGGGCGTGATCGAGGCCGAGGGCAACCGCCTGACCTATGTCGCCGACGGCACCATCAGGGCGGCGACCGACCGGGACCTGGCGTCGCGGCTACGCGAACTGCATGACGGTCTGGCTGCGGTGTTGCGCGAATTCGCCCCGGCGGAAGCGGCGGTGGAAGAAACCTTCGTCAACAAGAACCCGGAATCGACGCTTAAATTGGGCCAGGCGCGCGGTGTCGTGCTGCTGGCGCCGGCGCTGTACGGCATCCCGGTCGCCGAATATTCGGCCAACCGGATCAAGAAGTCGGTGGTCGGCACCGGCCATGCGGCGAAGGAACAGGTTCAGATGATGGTCTCCCGGCTGTTACCCGGATGCAAATTCTCCAGCGCCGACGCGGCGGATGCGCTGGCGGTGGCGATCTGCCATGCCCATTTCGCCTCGACGCGCTGCGATTGGGGTCAGGGCCGCACGCCGGTCGCGGGGGGGGCGGAATGATCGCGCGCCTGACCGGCAGGATCGAGCCGCTGGGCGAAGACCGCGTCGTCGTCGATGTTGGCGGGGTAGGGTACCTGGTGTTCTGCTCCGGCCGAACCCTGGCGCGGCTGCCGGCGGACGGCTCCACCGTGCAATTGCACATAGAGACCCATGTCCGCGAGGATCACATCCATCTCTACGGCTTTGCCGATGCGGACGAACTGGAATGGTTCCGCCTGCTGACCACGGTGCAGGGGGTCGGCGCCAAGGTTGCGCTGGCGATCCTCTCCGTGCTGGGGCCGGCCGAACTGCTGCAGGCGGTCGCCGCCGGCGACAAGGTGGCGGTATCGCGGGCCAACGGCGTCGGGCCGAAACTGGCGGGGCGCATCGTCAGCGAACTGAAGGACAAGGTCGGCGGCATCGCGCTTGGCGTGGCGGCGGCGATCCGCGTGGCCGGCACCCAGCCGGCCGCGGGCGGCATCGACGAGGATGCGGTATCGGCGCTGGTCAATCTGGGCTATGGGCGCAGCGAGGCCTTCGGCGCGGTGGCCCGTGCCGGCAGCAAGCTGGGCGAGGGCGCGCCGCTGGGCGATTTGATCCGCGCCGGGCTTGAGGAGCTGTCGCAATGACCGGCGAAGTGGAACGGCTGATCGCGCCGGAATACGGCGATGGCGACGGGGCGGATGCGTCCCTGCGCCCGCAAAGCCTGGAAGAATTCATTGGCCAGCAGGCGGTGCGCGAGAACCTGGCGGTCTTCATCAAGGCGGCCCGCGCGCGTGGCGAGGCCATGGACCATGTGCTGTTCCACGGGCCGCCGGGTCTGGGCAAGACGACCCTGGCGCAGATCGTATCGCGCGAACTGGGCGTCGGCTTCCGGGCGACGTCCGGGCCGGTGCTGGCCAAGGCGGGCGACCTGGCGGCGATCCTGACCAACCTGCAGCCGCGTGACGTGTTGTTCATCGACGAAATCCACCGGCTGAACCCGGCGTTGGAGGAGATCCTCTATCCGGCGATGGAGGATTTCCAGCTCGACCTGATCATCGGCGAGGGGCCGTCGGCGCGTTCGATCCGCATCGACCTGCCGCCCTTCACCCTGGTCGCGGCCACCACGCGCTCCGGCCTGATCACCCGGCCGCTGCGCGAACGTTTCGGCATTCCGTTGCGCATGGAATTCTATACCGAGGACGAACTGACAATCATTGTCGAGCGCAATGCCCGCCTGCTGGAAGCGCCGATTACGCCTGAGGGCGGACGCGAGGTGGCGCGGCGCAGCCGGGGCACGCCGCGCGTGGCCGGGCGGCTGCTGCGCCGGGTGCGCGACTTCGCGACCATCGACGGCGCCACCGAAATCGACGCGGCGGCGGCCGACAAGGCGTTGCGGCGGCTGGATGTGGACGCGCGCGGGCTGGACAGCATGGACCGGCGCTACCTGGCCTGCATCGCGGACAATTACGGCGGCGGGCCGGTCGGCGTGGAAACCCTGGCTGCGGCCCTGTCGGAACAGCGCGACGTGCTGGAAGAGGTGATCGAACCCTACCTGGTGCAACAGGGCCTGCTGCAGCGCACGCCGCGCGGCCGGGCGTTGACCGTGCAGGGATGGAGCTATCTGGGCCATACCCCGCCGGCAAGGGCGTCGGCGCAGATGGACCTGCTGGCTGGCGAGGACGAGGGCAATGGCGATGGTTGAAGCGGCCATGGCCAGGACCCACATAACGCCCATCCGCGTTTATTACGAGGATACGGATGCGGCGGGCATCGTCTATTACGCGAACTACCTGAAATTCGCCGAGCGGGCGCGCACCGAGATGATGCGCGACCTTTCCGGCGGGCATTACGCGCAAATGCTGGCCGAGGGGATGGGCTTTGTCGTGCGCCGTTGCGTTGTCGACTACGCCAGGCCGGCCAGGCTCGACGACCTGCTGGAAGTTCATTCGCGGGCGCTGCATGTCGGCGCCGCATCGCTGTCGGCAGAGCAGATCGTCCGTCGCGGCGGCGAGCAGCTGGTCGCGATGGAAGTGAAGCTTGGATGCATCGACGCTCGGGGCCGGGCGGCCCGCATGCCGGCCGCGTTGCGCGAGGTAATGGGCGAATTTCTGTAAAAGAAGCGAAAAATTTAACCGATTGGCAACCTGGAATGACGTACCCGTAGTCCGAGCAAGCAGAAATAGCCCGATACCATCAACCGAAACTCAAACAGTGTGACCTGATATATGGAAAGCGAAGTCGTAAATTCCGCCGTTCTTGGCGGGTCCGTGGATGCCGTTCACCTCTCGATCTGGGGCCTGTTCTGGGCCGCCCACTGGATCGTGAAGCTGGTGATCCTCGTCCTGCTGTTTGCATCGATCTGGTGCTGGACCATCATTTTCTACAAGCTCGGCGAACTGCGTCGCACGCGCAGCCGGTCAGCGAAGTTCGAGGATTCCTTCTGGTCGGGCGGGTCGCTTGACGACCTTTACGACCAGATCGGCCAGCGGCCGTCGAACCCGATGGCGGCGGTGTTTTCCGCCGCGATGCGCGAGTGGCGCCGCTCGCTCAGCCGCCGTCGTGCCGGCAGCCCGATGACCGGCAGCGTGCAGGACCGCATCGACCGGGTGATGCATGTCACCGTGGGCCGCGAGATGGAGCGGCTGGAGCGCCATATGAACTTCCTGGCCTCGGTTGGCTCGACGGCGCCCTTCATCGGCCTGTTCGGCACGGTCTGGGGCATCATGAACAGCTTCCAGTCGATTGCCGCTTCCAAGCAGACGACGCTGGCCGTCGTTGCGCCGGGTATTGCCGAGGCCCTGTTCGCCACCGCGCTGGGCCTGGT
>JBFFGY010000330.1:0-3423 GCA_041557215.1 Alphaproteobacteria bacterium | reverse complement strand
CCAGTCGCCTTCGCCTCATCGATCAACTGCAGGAAGGTATCGTTGCAGTCCCCGATCCTGAGGCGCTGGTCCACCAGCGCCACGCCAACCGGCATTTCATGGAACAGACGCTGGAAACGCTGTGCAGAGGCCCCGGCGGGCCCTGTCGGCCGGGCAACACAGTACAGCCGCGCGCCGTCGGCCTCCTCAACCATGGCATTGCAAACCTGCAGGTCGAAAACCCTGTCGTCCGGGCCATTGACCGAGATCATGCCGACGCCGGGCCGCATTGGATCGTCGAGCGTATCATCGGTAAGAACATTCCCTATCCGCAAATCCCCGTCGACGATTTCATCCACGGAGCGCCCGACCCATTCGGCCATGGTTGGATTCACATAAAGAAACCGGCCATCGGCGGCCAGGGTATACAGCCCCGCAGCGGCCTGCCTGCCATGACTCTCCGCCAGATCGCTCCATAATTTGCCATACCCGCCGCCAAGGTCGTGCATGCGCCACAGCCGGGCGCCATCGGGTCCGGGCTGCACGGAAATTTCGAAATCGCCAACGTTGGGAAGGTTTACCAGCCGGCGACTGGTGCCCGAATCGCCGGACAGGTCTTCAATGGCCGCTGCCACGTCTTCGTGGAGCCCCGCCAGGCCGTCCAGCGACGTGGGGATCACGTTCGCCGCGAGCTGTTTGCGCATGCCGCCATTCGCATAGGCAGTGCCGTCCTTCGCCTGGAGCAGCAATGCATCCTGCTCCAGGTCGAGTATTGACTCCAGGTGATGCAGGCTTGCCGATTGAGTGTCGCACAGCTTCTTGCCGGCGCGGACAAGCAGCAGGGCGATGGCCACGGCAGCAACCGCCGCCGCGGACGCCAGCCAGACCGCCGCGGCCTCATCCTTTACGCTGAAGGCCAGCACAAGCAGCAGGGCGGGAACACCGACCAGCAAGGCCAGGCCGACCCTCTCCATTCCCCCCGATTTATTTGGCGACTCGATATCCATCATTCCTGGCGATATCGTTATACCTTTGTAGCGCACGCAGCAAGCGCGCGCAGTCTGCCACAGCGCACGGCAACCATGCAGCAGGAATTTTCCGATATCGGGTATTCAGATCGTTGCGCAGCCCAGCGGATCCGGTCCGTGGGCGGCGACATGATGGACTCCGGTTTTCCCCTCAACGTCAGTTGAGAAGTTTCGGCAGTTTCGATTTCTGATCGTAAAGCAACAGATTGGTCGGACGACCGCTGGCATTCGGGTCGTAATGGGTTAGCGGCGAATAGCTGCCCTGGAACCCGTCCCCCTCTTCGGTAACGAGCGGGATGCTGTCGGGCGCCACGGCTACGTGGGAACCCACCTGCGCCGGGACGACCAGCACTTCGCCGTTCGGCGAAATGGTCTGCATCGTCGGCCCGTCCGTCGCGCCGAAAAGCATATTGCCGAAATCGCCGCCCTCTTCCTGGACGTCGAGTACGATTTTGTCGTCTTCGCGGAAATGGCGGATATAGGAAAGTTCCGGGATCGTCAGGCTGACGACGAGATCGCCGCCAGAACGTGATGCGCGCGGTGTACCGAAGGCCGGTTTCGGCAAGGCCGCGTCGAGCCCCGCCACATCAAGGTCGGCCGATCCGTCGAACCGCATGGATACGGCCCTTCCGTCCCTGGCAATACTGTAATCGATCTTGCTGGGCCAATCGAAGACCAGCCGGGTGAAGCCGGGATGGTGCCCGACATCGACGCGCAGGCCGCCCGATGCAACCGAACTCGGGCGGGCCGCCTGGACCGGCGCCGCCGCGGCGTCCGAAGTCCGGCGCAAATCGACAACAACCGACGATCCCGTCGCAAAGCTCGCCAATTCGAAATTCCCGGCGAGGCCAAAGCGCGCCACCTTGCCGTTCCCGGCCAGTTCGGCGCTGGTGACATATCCGCCGAGATTGCCCACGACCCTGGTCAGGTCGCCGCGCATGGCGCGGTCGAACTTAACGACCAGTTCCCGGCCTTCGATATCGGCGGTATAGTCTACAGGCTTCTGCCAATCGAAAATAATCCTGCCATACGTAGCCTTGGCCCAGCCGCGCGCCTGCACGGCCTCTTGTGCCTTGGCCGGCATCGAAACGGATACCAGCGCGCTTAATATGATCAGCAGCCTTACGCTATAGAATTTCAAGCGACCTTACTCCATGATTCTGGCGCGTTCGCAAACTCCGCCCGCAAACGGCGCCCGCTGGCTTTTCGATCCGGCCCTGTCCCATGGCCGGCTGCAATAGCCGACCTGCCCCGTCACCGGCGCGACATATTTCCAGATCCGGCGCACCGTTTCGACCAGCGCCGTTAGAATGGACCCAGTACGCTGGTCAGTTTCGCCTTGAGCGTCGCCGCGTTAAACGGCTTGACGATATAGTTGCTGACACCGGCCTCCTTGGCCGCAACAACGTTCTCGATCTTGCTCTCTGCGGTGATGATAATGAAGGGCACCGCACGCAGTCGATCGTCGGCACGCACTTCCTTCAGCAACTGCAACCCGGTCATCGGCTCCATGTTCCAGTCGGATATGACGAGGTCGAAGTCTCCTTCGCGCAGCTTGCCCAGGGCTTCGCTGCCGTCCATCGCCTCCTCGACATTGGTGAAACCCAATTGCTTCAGCAGATTCCTGATAATCTTCAACATAGTCTTGTAATCATCGACTATCAGGATCGGCATATTGTAATCGACGGCCATCTCCACTCCACTCCTGCGGTCCGCTCCGCGTCGAAATTAGGTACTTCGAATCTGGGGATACTAAAAAAGCACCCTACCGGTTAAATCCCGGTTAATTCCGACGCATTTAGATATCGATTAATGAAATTTGTGTCGCCCGCCATTCCGCGCGGCAAATGAAAGGTCGCAACAGTAAACAGTCAGATCCCATGAAAAGCAACCAAAGCATGCGCAGATTCGGCCAAATCGAATCGTAAAGAAGTCGACCGAAATACGTCCGCTGCCCTTTCGCTCTACCGTCAATCGTCCCGGTGAGTACGTTCCATCCGCTCGTGGCGTTCCTGTGCTTCCAGGCTCAATGTTGCGATGGGGCGCGCTTCCAGTCGACGCAAGGAAATCGGTTCATTGGTTTCCTCGCAGTAACCGTAGGTGCCTTCATCGATCCTGCGAAGCGCTTCGTCGATCTTGGAGATCAATTTCCTCTGCCGGTCGCGAGTCCGCAGTTCGATCGCCCGGTCCGTTTCCTTGGTCGCCCTGTCCGCGAGATCCGGCTCGGCAAGATTTTCATTCTGGAGGCTGCTCAGGGTTTCGCTGGAATCGTCGAGCAACTCTGCCCGCCACCGAAGCAGCTTCTGGCGAAAATATTCCAACTGCATCGGATTCATAAACTCTTCGCCATCGCTGGGCTTGTAGTCAGGAGGAAGAAGAGGTGACATGCTCGGCTCCTTGGAAACTGACCAGATTT
>JBFFGY010000329.1:0-3431 GCA_041557215.1 Alphaproteobacteria bacterium | reverse complement strand
GCAGGAAGGTGGAATCGCCGATCGTGGCGATGATCGGCCGGGTCTCGTTTCTGGCCTTGGCGATGCCCACCGCATTTCCGATGCTGGAGCCCATCGACACGCAGGTGTCGATCGCCTTCAGCGGGTCGACGGCGGCCAGCGTGTAGCAGCCGATATCGCCGGCGACGCGGCCATTGACCGAGCGCACCGCCATATAGCTGGTGATATGCGGGCAGCCGGAACAGAGCACCGGCGGCCGCGCAGTGGGCGTGACCTTGAAGGGCTCATGGGTCTCTCCGCCTTCCAGGATGCCGGCCTTGCGGAAGCCTTCACGCACTATTTCCGGCGAGAATTCGCCGTCGCGCGGGAAATGGGTCTTGCCTTCCACCGGCATGCCGGCCGCCTTCATGGCGGTCTCTATCACCGGCTCCAGTTCCTCGACCACCAGGACACGGTCCATGGCGTCGTAGAATTCCCGTACCCGGTCCAGCGCCAGCGGATAGGAAGCGCCGATCTTCAGGATACTGGCCTCCGGCAGCACCTCTTTCACATAGGCGTAAGCCGTGCTGGCGGTGATCACGCCGATATCGGTGCGGCCTTCCTCCCAGCGCGTGAATTCGGGGCCGTTGAAGAACTCGCGCAGTTTCTTTTCTCGTTCCAGTACTCTGGGATGGGCCATGCGCGCATGCGCCGGTATGATCACGTTCTTCACCGGGTTCTCGTTGAAGCCGCGCGATGCATGGTCGGTGCGCGGTCCCGTATTCACCGGGCTTCGCGTATGGGACAGGCGCGTGGTGCTGCGCAGGATCACCGGCGTATCGAATTCCTCGGAGATATCGAAGGCGCGCCTGGTATAGTCCAGCGCCTCCTGGGCATCGCTGGGCTCCAGCACCGGTACCTGGGCGAACTGCGCGAACATCCGGGTGTCCTGCTCGTTCTGCGAGGAATGAATGCCGGGATCGTCGCAGACCACCAGCACCAGACCGCCATTGACCCCGATATAGGCCTGCGACATGAGGGCATCCGACGCGACGTTCAGGCCCACATGCTTCATCGCCGTCATCGACCGCACGCCGGCAAAAGAGCCGCCGATCGCCACGTCCAGGCTGATTTTCTCGTTGGTCGACCACTGCACATGGGCGTCACCGGCGGGATAGGTGCTAAGGAACTCCATGATCTCGGTGCTGGGGGTGCCGGGATAGGCGGCGGCGACCTTAACACCCGCCTCCCAGGCGCCGCGTGCGATCGCCTCGTTGCCGATCATCGGGCGCGTGCCGGCCCGGTCAAGCTGTTCCCGTTCGGTGGTTTCCTGGCTTTCGCCGCCCCTCGATTCGACCCTTGCGTCCACGACTTCCTATCCCTTCGTTAGTACGCAAAACTGTGACAGAATAGCGCGTCCCGAAACGGATTGCACCAATCACTTAACGGCTATATGGTTTTTAAACCACATAAAAATTACGGCCAACAGGCCGGCGGGTCGAGTGGAAAGAATGACGCATGGTACCGGCAGGTTGTCCGGGGTGCGTCGGAACCAATAACTGCAGGGAGGCAGGAAAATGATTCGCCATTTATTCGTTCGAGGCGCCGTGGGTGTGGTTTCGGCGCTCGCCGTCATTGTGGCCATCGGGGCCGCATCGGCGGCGGAAACAATCAAGATCGGTTCTTTTCTTGCGGTGACCGGCGGGGCTTCGTTCCTTGGCGACCCGGAAAAGAAAACGCTGGAAATGTATGTCGACCAGCTGAACGCCAATGGCGGCATCGGCGGAAGGCAGATCGATCTGGTGCTCTATGATTCCGGCGGCGACGCCAAGAAGGCGGCGGGATTCGTCAAGCGCCTGATCGACGACGACAAGGTCGACATCATCCTGGGCGGCACCACTACCGGCGAGACCATGGCGGTCATCCCGCTGGTCGAAAAAGCGGGCATCCCGTTCATTTCCTTCGGCGGCGCCAGCGTTATCGTGGAGCCGGTCAAGAAATGGGTGTTCAAGACGCCCCACAGCGACCGGCTGGCGGTGCGCAAGATGTATGAGGATATAAAGGCGCAGGGCCTCTCAAAGGTCGGGCTGTTTGCCGGCAGCGGCGGCTTCGACAAGTCATGTACCGCCAATGCCCGGGAACTGGCGGGCGAATACGGAATCGATATCGTTGCCGACGAAACCCACGGCAAGGGCGATACCGACATGACCGCGCAGCTTACCAAGATCAAGAACACCGCCGGCGTGCAGGCGTTGCTCTATTGCGGGTTTGGCGCGGATTCGGTCGTTGCGGCCAAGAACTACAAGCAGCTTGGCATGTCCATCCCCCATTACCAGTCGCACGGCTCGGCCTCGATGCAGTTCATCAAGGGCACCGAGGGTGCCTCGGAAGGCATGCGCCTGCCGTCCGCAGCCCTGCTGGTCGCCAGTCAGATGCCGGATTCCCATCCGCAAAAGAAAGTCGGCATGGAATTCGAGGCTGCCTACATGGCCAAATACAACGAGCCGATCTCTACCTTCGGCGGCCACGCCTATGACGGCCTGATGATTGCCAAGGGGGCGATCGAGCGCGCCGGCTCCCTGGACAAGGAGAAGGTCCGCGACGAGATCGAGAAGACCAAGAACTATGTCGGTGCCGACGGCATCTACACCATGTCGCCGACCGACCATCTGGGCCTGGATACCAATTCCTTCGTGATGGTTGAAATCCGCGACGGTGGCTGGAAACTGTTGGATTAGGCGGATAATGGTCTAACATGTCGCTTCCCCGCCTAGGCGGCGGGGAAGCCTTTTTTCTCTCTGGCGGGGTCCATGAACGCCGAATTCCTGCAGTTCCTGATGGCCGGCATCACCGTGGGCGCGACCTATGCCCTTGTCGGAGTCGGCTTTTCGATCATTTATAACGCCAGCCAGGTGATCAATTTCGCCCAGGGGGAATTCGTCATGCTGGGCGGCATGATGAGCTGGTTCCTGTTCGAACAGATGGGCATGCCCGTGGCCGCCACTATCCCGCTGGCGATCCTCGGCACGGCGGCCGTGGGCATGGTGCTGGAGAAATTTGCCATCGAGCCGGCCCGTAACGCTTCCATCGTAACGCTGATCATCATCACCATCGGCGCCTCGATCTTCCTGCGCGGCGCGGCGCAGCTGATCTGGGGGCGCAATTTCCATTCGGTGCCGGCGCTGTCGGGCAACGAGCCTATCAATGTTGCCGGCGCGGCGGTGGCGCCGCAGAGCCTGTGGATCCTGGGCGTTACGATCCTGGTCATCCTTGCGCTGAACTGGTTCTTCTCGCGCACCATGACCGGGCGGGCGATGCGCGCAGTTGCCTTCAACCTGCTGGCGGCCCAGCTTGTCGGTGTCAACAACCGCCGCATTCTGATGCTGGCCTTCGCGTTGGCTGCGGCGCTGGGCGCGACCGCCGGCGCCCTGATCGCGCCGATGTCCCTGGCCTATCCGGATGTCGGCATCATG
>JBFFGY010000328.1:0-3442 GCA_041557215.1 Alphaproteobacteria bacterium | reverse complement strand
TCGGCGTCGGTCGCGGCGAGGGCACCGACCCGAGCATGGGGGCCGGCGCCGGCGGCGGCACGGGCGGCGGCGGCGGCGTCAAGCCGGTGGCGATGATTGTCGTCAACAAGGACGGCGTCCGGATTGAATCCATCAGGGGCGGCACTGCCTCGGTTCTGGAAAAGGTGTTGGAAACCGTCGGCAAGGCGGCTTCGGCCAAATCGGAAAGCGGTAAAGCCGCATAAGCGGTGGCTTACATCGCGCTAACCCTCGGGCTGCTGCTGGCGCTTCTCATCGCACTGCTTGCGGTGCCGTTGAAGGTCGTGTTTTCGATTCATCGGATCGGCGAAACAACTGGGGTTGTCCGGTTTCACTGGTTCTTTGGACTGGTCCGGTTCCAGCTTCGCTTTCCGCGGGATGCCAAGCCCACAATACATGGCGCACCAGCTCCTAAGAAAAAGGCGAAACCGGCCAGGAAAAAGGGTGACGCCGGGGGAGCGCTAGCGCTGATAAGGCAGCGGAGCTTCAGGCGAAGGGTCGTAGAATTCATCCGTGACATGTTGCGCGCGACCCATGGCCGGGACCTGTTTCTCCGGCTGCGCATCGGTCTGGGCGACCCTGCGGATACCGGCCGCCTGTGGGCTGTTGTCGGGCCCGTTGCCGGCCTGGCGCAGAACCTGCGAAGTGCGGTGGTGCGCATCGAGCCGGAATTCATGGATCCGGTATTCGAGGTCGAGAGCCATGGCCAATTCCGCCTGGTGCCGATTCAGTTGATCGCGCTGACAGCGGCATTCGTCCTGTCGCCAACCATGCTGCGGGTCTGGCGGCAATTACGCCAGGAGAGTGCCTGAATGGAGACGCTGCGGGCAGCCGGTCCCCTGCGCATTGGCGATGTCACGCTCTTGGCAATCGAACGCGTCCGTATCCAGTCTGCGTCGGGCGATGCGGGATACTGGATCAGCGCCTGCAAGGAAGTCCATGCCGTCGTCGTGAGCGATGCGAACGGCGTTCGCGCGCTCGCCAGGGATTCTTCGGAAATCCCTCTCGATGCCCTGATGAAGGAAGTGCCGGGTCTCTCTGCTATCCTTTCAGAGCTTTAAGGCTCGCGATCCAAGCTACGGGCTAAGGCAGGAAATCTCACTCTTTCCCTGGCCCGTCCGGTCATGTATAGCAGCGCGGCCATGAAGACAGCCGATTTCGATTTCGAACTGCCGAGCGAATGCATCGCCGAACGCCCGGTCAGCCCGCGCGACGCCGCGCGGCTGCTGGTGGTGGAGGAATCCTTGCGCGATCTGCATGTGCGCGACCTTCCCGACCTGCTGCAGCCTGGCGACGTGCTGGTCTTCAACGATACCCGAGTGTTGCCGGCGCGGCTGCGCGGGCAGCGCGGCGAGGCACGGATCGAAGCGACCCTGCACAAGCAGGAAGCGGCGAACGAATGGCTGGCTTTCGCAAGGCCGGCCAAAAGGCTGCGGCCGGGCGACATTGTCGTCTTCGCTGAGGATCTTTCGGCGGAAGTCGCCAGCAAGGGCGAGGGCGGAGAGGTGCTGCTGCGCTTCAATGTCGGTGGGGCTGACCTGATCGCCGCCCTCCAGCGCCATGGCGAGATGCCACTGCCCCCTTATATAAGGCGCGAGGCCGGCGCCGACGAACGGGACAGGGCCGATTACCAGACCATGTTTGCCGAGATCGAGGGCGCGGTGGCGGCGCCGACGGCAGGACTGCATTTCACGCCCAGCCTGATGCAGGCGATCAGGGAGCGCGGGGTGATTCCGGTGCCGCTGACGCTGCATGTCGGGGCGGGTACCTTCCTGCCGGTCAAGGTGGAGGATATCTCCGAGCACAGGATGCATGCCGAATATGGCGAGGTGAGCGAGGAAACCGCAAACGCCGTCAACGCGGCGCGTGTCGCCGGCGGACGCGTGGTCGCGGTGGGCACGACCGTGCTGCGGCTGCTGGAAAGCGCGGCGGACGAGGATGGCACGCTCCATCCCTTCGCGGGCGATACCGATATTTTTATCACGCCAGGCTACAGGTTCAAAACCATCGATTTGCTGATGACCAATTTCCATCTGCCGAAATCGACCCTGTTCATGCTGGTCTGCGCCTTCGCCGGCCTGGACCGGATGAAAGCGGCCTATGCCCATGCGATCGCCAGCGGTTATCGCTTCTATTCCTATGGCGATTCCTCCCTGCTAAAGAGGGCGGTATGAGCGGGAAATTCGCATACGAGCTTCTGGCGACGGACGGCGCGGCGCGGCGCGGCCGGGTCCATACCGCCCACGGGTCCGTCGAGACGCCGGCCTTCATGCCGGTGGGAACGGCCGGCACGGTGAAGGCGATGACGGCGGACGCGGTGCGATCCATCGGCGCCGAGATCGTGTTGGGCAATACCTATCACCTGATGCTGCGGCCCACGGCGGAACGCGTGGCGCAGCTTGGCGGGCTGCACAAATTCATGGACTGGCCCGGGCCGATCCTGACCGATTCCGGTGGATTCCAGGTGATGTCGCTCAGCGAGCTGCGCAAGCTGGACGAGGAGGGCGTGACCTTCCGCTCCCATGTCGACGGGAAGAAGATCAAGCTGACGCCGCAAAGCTCCATGAAAATCCAGGATTTGCTGGATGCCGACATCACCATGGCCTTCGACGAATGCACGCCCTATCCGGCGACATACGAGCAGGCGGCGGACTCCATGAGGCTGTCGATGCGCTGGGCGGCGCGATGCCGCGATTCCTTCCGCCAGCGCCCGGGCTATGGCCTGTTCGGCATCGTCCAGGGCAGTACCTTCGCGGATTTGCGCGAGGAGTCGGTCAAGGCGCTGACCGGCATCGGCTTCGACGGCTATGCCGTCGGCGGGCTGGCGGTGGGCGAGGGGCAGGAGGAAATGTTCCGCGTGCTTGATTTCACCATGCCGATGTTGCCCACGGACCGGCCACGCTATTTGATGGGGGTCGGGCGGCCGGACGATATTGTCGGCGCCGTGATGCGCGGCATCGACATTTTCGACTGCGTGATGCCGACGCGGTCGGGCCGCACCGGCCAGGGCTTTACCCGCCGGGGTGTGCTGAACATCCGCAACGCCCGCCATGCCCACGACGAGCGGCCGCTGGACGAAGGCTGCGAATGCCCGGCCTGCAGCAGGCACAGTCGCGGCTACCTGCACCATCTGTTCAAGGCGAACGAGATGCTGGGGCCGATGCTGCTGACATGGCATAATCTGCGCTATTATCAGGATCTGATGGCGGGGCTGCGGGCGGCCATCGAGGCCGGCGAGCTGGAAAGCCATGCCGCGGCGCTGGCGGCGGGATGGGAAGCGGGCGACATCGGGGAAATGCCGGCGCACTTCGAGCCCCAGCTCCGCCGCCCGGATCTCGCGGTCTCCCACCCGCGCCACGACGGGGTTGTCGTCGGCAGCCCGGGAGCCGGTGGCCACGGAGGGTGCCTGGGCGGCCTCCTCTGC
>JBFFGY010000327.1:0-3455 GCA_041557215.1 Alphaproteobacteria bacterium | reverse complement strand
GCCGACGATGGCGCAGCTGAGCGACGATTGTTTTGCCCATGGTGGTGCGCTGATGCCGCTGGATGAGGCGTTGACCATGCTGATGGACCGGATCGTCCCGGTGGCCGAAACGGTGCGTGTTCCCCTGACGGAGGCTGTAGGACGCATCCTGGCGGAGGATGTTGTCGCCGCCGTCGATGTGCCGCCGCACGACAATTCGGCGGTAGACGGCTATGCGGTATTTTTCGACGATCTGGACCCGGCGGCGGAGACCCGCCTGCCGGTCACAGGCAGGGTGGCGGCGGGCCACCCGCTGGGACGCGCGGCGTTGCGTGGCGAGGCGATCCGCATCTTCACCGGCGCGCCCATGCCAGCCGGTCCTGACACGGTGATGATGCAGGAGGATTGCCGCGAGGATGGCGACCATGTGGTCATCATGCCGGGCATCAAGCAGGGCGCCAATCGCCGTAATGCCGGCGAGGATGTGCGCAAGGGCGATATCGTGCTGCGCCGCGGCCGGCGCTTGAAGCCCCAGGATATCGGCTTGGCCGCCACTTCCGGCCGGACGGAACTGGCGGTCTACCAGCCGGTCCGCGTAGCGGTGTTCTCCACCGGCGACGAGGTTTGTGAGCCCGGCGCCGACCTTCCCGAAGGCCGGATTTACGACGCCAATCGCTTCACCCTGATGAGCGCAGTGACGCGGCTGGGCTGTGAGGTCAGCGACCTCGGGATCCTGCCGGATGACGAGGCAGTGATACGAGACGCCTTGGCCAACGCGGCCGAGAGCCATGATTTGCTGCTGACCTCCGGCGGCGTTTCAGTTGGCGAGGAAGACCATCTCCGAGCTGCGGTGGAGGCAGGGGGCAGCCTGCATTTCTGGCGCCTGGCGATCAAGCCGGGCCGGCCGGTCGCGATGGGCCAGGTTGGCCGCACGCCGATCGTCGGTCTGCCCGGCAATCCCGGCGCGGTGCTAGTAACGTTCCTGCTGGTGGCCCGGCCGATCCTGCTGCGCCTGGCGGGCTTGGAAGACGTGACTCCGCAGCGTTTCCATGTCCGCGCCGGTTTCGATTACAAGAAGAAGGAAGGGCGCCGGGAGTTCGTCCGCGCCCGGCTGACGGCGGCTGAGGATGGATTGCCGGTGGCGATGAAGCAGGGCGCCGGCGGTGCGGGAATCCTGTCTTCGCTGGTGGAATCGGACGGACTGCTGGATTTGGGGACCGACTTGACCTATCTGGAGTCGGGTAGCACTGTTGCCTTTCTGCCATTCAACGAGGTTCTGACATGAAAATTCTCTATTTCGCCTTCCTGCGCCAGCGCACCGGCCTGGGCGAAGAGACCGTCGAGGCGCCGGCAGACGTGCATGACGTCGCCAGCCTTGTGGAATGGCTGAAAACGCGCGGCCCGGGTTATGCGGAGGCGCTACGCGACACTTCTGCCGTGCGTGTTGCGGTGAACCAGGAATTTGCCGACCTGCATACGCCTGTCGCCGCCAATGACGAGATCGCCTTCTTCCCGCCGGTGACGGGCGGCTGAAGGCCATGGCCGTTCGTGTCCAGAGAGAGGATTTCGACGTCGGCGCGGAGATCGCGGTGCTGACCGCGGGCCGCACCGATATCGGCGGGGTGGCGACCTTCCTGGGGCTGGTGCGCGATATCGCCGGCGGCGACGAGGTCAAGGCCATGACGCTGGAACATTATCCCGGCATGACCGAGAAGATGCTGGCCGAAATCGAGGCCGAGGCGCGTGAACGCTGGCCACTGGACGAATGCCTGATCATCCACCGTTACGGCCGGCTGGAGCCCGGCGACCGCATCGTGCTGGTCGTTACCGCCAGCGCCCACCGACAGGCCGCGCTGGATTCCTGCGCCTTCCTGATCGACTGGCTGAAAACCACGGCGGCCTTCTGGAAGCTTGAGGAAACAGGCCAGGGCGAGCACTGGGTCGAGGCGCGGGAAAGCGACGACGAGGCTGCCGCGCGCTGGGATGAGTCGCCCACGAAGGCGGCGGGTTAAACCTCCAGGCCCGGCAGCTCGATCAGGGGCGTAACCGTGGCGATATCAGACAAAAATGAGCGACCGATTTTTGTGCGAATGGCGATGACCGCCGCCATTTGGCTGGGCTTCGTCCTGGTAGCTCATGAACTTGTCCACCGTTACCTGCCGGTAACAGGGGCGGTGCCCGGTCCGGGCCTGGTGATGCTCGGGATACAGGCGCTGGCGGTTTCATTGGCCGTAATCGTCTTGTTGATCCTGCGCCAACCCAGCCATCTGATCACTATCCGGGCTCTGATTGCGACGGCCATCTGGGTCAGCCTGATCGTTTTGGGGCATTACCTGAGCCATCTCGACGCGGTTGCGATACGCCAGACGATAACCGCACTTCACGATGCCATGGGGATGGGGGCATTGCTGGCAAGTGCTATTGCCCTAGCCATCCTGCTGGGACTGCCCTTTGTGCCGAGCGTCGAAATGGGATTGATGATGATGGTGGTCTTCGGGCGCGAGGGCGCCGTTGCCGCCTGGTTGGCAACCATCGCCGGCCTTGCGATGGCGCATGCTGCCGGGCGTTACATGCCGTCCGAATGGCTGCACCACTGGATGGAACGGCACGGGCTGCTGCAGGATGGCGGAGAACAGGGCGGATCGCCGATGCTGATCCTGATGGACCGACTGCATCTTTCGCCGCGTCGAGGCCTTCGCGTCGGCGCCTTCCTTCTGCGCCATCGCTATCTGCTATTTGCTGCGTTGATCAACATGCCGGGAAATTCGGTGCTGGGCGGTGGGGGCGGCATCGCGCTGGTCTGCGGCTTCACCCGCCTCTACCGCTGGCCGCTTTTCATCCTCACCGTGGCCCTGGCTTCGCTGCCGATCCCGCTGGCAGTGTTTTTCGGGTTGATCCGGGTGGAGGAATGGCTGGCGGCGTTGGGGGGCGGGTGACAAAGTAGCCTGAGAGGCGTGTTGACAAGCCCAGTGATGCATGTCGAAATCGCGGCCTGCATAGGGAGTTGCCCCATCCATGAAACTGGTTCACGGATTCCGTGGCGACAATATCCGCGGCGACATCTATGGCGGCCTGACGGCGGCCGTCGTCGCATTGCCGCTGGCGCTTGCCTTTGGCGTAGCGTCCGGTGCGGGGCCGATCGCCGGATTGTACGGGGCGATCGCCGTAGGGTTCTTTGGCGCCCTGTTCGGCGGTACGCCGTCCCAGATTTCCGGTCCGACCGGTCCGATGACCGTGGTGATGACCGCGGTCGTGATGCAATATGCGGGCAACCCGGCGATGGCCTTCACAGTCGTCATGCTGGGCGGACTGCTACAGATCCTGTTCGGCGTACTGAAGTTGGGGCGCTTCATCAATCTTATGCCGTTCCCTGTTATTTCCGGCTTCATGAGCGGCATCGGTTTCATCATAATAATCCTGCAGGGTGCCCCGTTCCTGGGACAGGCTAACCCGTCCGGCGGGCCGTTGGGCGCGCT
>JBFFGY010000326.1:0-3460 GCA_041557215.1 Alphaproteobacteria bacterium | reverse complement strand
CTCCGGCGCCTGACGGCCAAGGATCAGATCGGCGGCCTTTTCGCCGATCACCAGCACCGAGGCGTTGAGATTGGCCGACGGCATCTGCGGCATGATCGAGGCGTCGGCCACCCGCAACCCTTCCAGCCCATGCACCCTGAGCTGGTCGTCGACCACCGTCGACCTGTCGTCGGCCCGCCCCATGCGGCAGGTGCCCATGGGGTGGAAGGTTGTGGTGCCGCGCACCTTCACCGCCTCCAGCAGGTCCTCGTCCGACTGCACCTCATCGCCGGGAAATTCCTCGCCGTCGAAATATGGCTCCATCGGTTTCGAGCGCAGGATGCGCCGCGCCGTCTTCATACCTGCCAGCACCACGCGCTGGTCGGTCTCATGCTCCAGGTAGTTTGGCTGGATCACCGGCTTCTCGAACGGGTCGGCTGAGACCGCCTTCACATAGCCTGAACTTTCCGGCCGCTGCTGCCAGGCGGCCACCGACATGCCCGGGAACTTGTCGAACACGGCCTGCCGGCCGGTGACATAGCTGGCAGGCGTGAAGGATATTTGCAGGTCGCTATTGGCGATCGCCGGGTCGGAGCGCCAGAAGGCATAGACGATGGTCGCGGTCAGCCCCAGCACACTGGGCCGTCCCATCACATATTTCAGCACCTCCGGCACCAGCCCCAACCCGCTGACATGCTCGTTCAGCGTATCGCTGTTCTTGACCCGCGCGGTGAAGCGCGGTGCGTAATGGTCGCGCAGATTCAGCCCCACGGAAGGCAGCGCGTGAACCACCGGCACACCCAGCTCGGCCAGATGCGCCGGATCGCCGATGCCCGAAATCTGCATGATCTGCGGCGAGGCAATGACGCCGCCGGACAGGATCACCTCGCGGCGCGCCGCGATCCGGCGTTCGGCGCCATTGCGTCCGCCCTTGCGGTAGCGCACGCCGGTCACCCTCTTGCCCGCGAGCATCAGGCCGGTGACATGGGCGCTGGTGATGATCGCAAGGTTCGGGCGCGACTTCGCCGGGTTCAGATAGGCCCGCGCGGCGCTGACCCGCCGCCGTCCCAGGATGGTGCGCTGGGTATAGTTGACGCCTTCCTGTTCGGCGCCGTTGTAATCTGGGTTGCGCGGGATGCCGATGCTCTCGCAGCCGGCGATGAAGGCGTCGCAAAGCTGATGCCGCCAGTCGCTGTCGGTAACGGCCACCGGGCCCTGGCGGCCGCGATAGGTCTCGTCGCCCTCGCCGATGCGGTTCTCCAGCCGCTTGAAATAGGGCAGCACGTCGGCATAGCCCCAACCCCGGTTGCCGTACTGCGCCCAGCTGTTGAAATCCTCGCGGTTGCCGCGCGAGAAGATATTGCCGTTGATCGAGCTCGACCCGCCCAGTGTCTTGCCGCGCGGCACCGGAATGGACCGCCCCGCCGTCCATTTCGAGGGCTCGGTCTTGTAGCGCCAGTTGACGAAGCGGTCGTCCAGCAGCTTGTTGAAGCCTGAGGGGATGTGGATATAGGGATGCCAGTCCGGTGGGCCTGCCTCCAGTACGCAAACGGTATATTTCCCGTCCTCGCTCAGCCGGTTGGCTACCACGCAGCCGGCCGAGCCGGCGCCGATGACGATATAGTCGAATGCATCCATTGACAATTCCCTTCCGTCGGTCCGGCCCGTTGCACCGGCGATCGGCAGAATATTGGACGCACGCCCCCGCCGCAACGGGCTCCGCGAGGAAAGTGGCGGCTGGGGGAGGGTTTGCCCGGGGCTCCAGCCAGCGTCGGCGCTTTACCATATCGGCGTATCGGCATATCGTCGGAAATGGCTGCAAGCTGGGGGGATATCCAATAATGAGCAGTTCTTGGCTCGACCGTTTTCCCGGACTCCGGGCCCTGGAGCCCGAGACCGCGGCGGCTCTCGAAAGGGGCGCGCAACTGGTCGACCTTCCCGCGGGCCAGACCGTCTTCGGCACCGGCGACGAATGTCATAACTATCTGCTCGTTCTCGACGGCTCTGTCCGGGTCCAGATGACCTCGGAATCCGGCCGGGAAATCGTTCTGTACCGGGTCGATTCAGGCGAAAGCTGCGTTTTGACCACTTCCTGCCTGCTCGCCCACGAAGCCTACGCCGCCGAGGGTATCACCGAAACGCTGGTGCGGGCCGTCGCCATACCGGCACGGCTGTTCCTCGACCTGCTTGGACGCTCACCTGCGCTTCGAAACTTCGTCTTCACGACCTATGGCAGCCGGATCGCTGATCTCATGATCCTGGTCGAGGAAGTCGCCTTTGGCCGCCTCGACCTGCGCCTGGCACGATTCCTTCTCAAGCGCGGCGTCCAGCACGAGGTCGACATGACCCACCAGGCCCTCGCGGTCGAATTGGGATCCGCCCGCGAAGTGGTGAGCCGGCAACTCAAGGAATTCGAACGCCATGGCTGGGTGAAACTGTCACGCGGACGAATTCGCGTGCTGGATCCGGCTGGCCTGGAACGGCTCACCTATCAGGGCTGAAGGCCACGACATTCCCCATGGAAAGGAAAAATTTCCCTTGTTTGTGACTAAGTCACTGAAACCCTCCGCGCACGAGCCTATCTTCAGTTATCGCCAATCGGAATACGAGCCGCGACGAACCGGCCCGGACAGATGAAAGGAATATCCCATGTCGCAGAATGTCGGCGGTATCGACCGCATCCTCCGTATCGTCGTCGGCCTGGCCGGCATCCTTTTCGCCCTGTTCAGCGGCCACGAACTGGCTGTCTGGGGCTGGATCGGCATCGTACTCCTCGCCACCGGCGTAATCGGTTGGTGCCCCGCCTACCTGCCGTTCGGCATAAAGACCTGCAAGACCAAGCAGGCTGACTGACACGGATCGGCCGCCTGGTTGGTTCGGCAAACACCGCTCGCTATCCGTAAATGCCAACGGCGACAGCCTTCATCGGTTGTCGCCGTTTTCGCGTCGTCCGCCAGCCCGCCTCAACCAATCAGCAGCAGTTTGAGCAACATACCGACGGCAATTAGCAGCAGGATCCGCCCCGCCTGCCGAATCAGGTAAGACGGGTCCAGCAGGAATCGCGGCGGCGTCATACCGCCGCAGCCCGGACATTCGTTGAGGCCACGTTCCAGCTCATGGCCGCAGGACGGGCAGGTTTCGTACTTATCCACGTCCCTCCGCCTGCCTAAGCCGCCTGCGCCTTTATGCCGTTGATCAGCAGGCCGCCTTCGCCGGCGGAGACATTCACCGTCTCGCCGTCCACGACCCTGCCTTCCAGGATCATTTGGGCCAGGTTGTTCTGCAGCGCGTTCTGGATGACGCGCCTCAAGGGACGCGCCCCGTATACCGGGTCGTAGCCGGCATCGCCCAGCCAGGCTTTGGCCGCGTCGTCCAGCGCCAGGGTGATCTTGCGGTCGGCCAGCAGGGCCTGCAGGCGGCCGAGTTGGATCTCCACGATGCCGGTCATATGCGCCCGCGTCAGCCGATGGAACAATAGAAT
>JBFFGY010000325.1:0-3471 GCA_041557215.1 Alphaproteobacteria bacterium | reverse complement strand
GTGCCCGATCCCGGCGGGCCGAGCGCAACTTTCTTGCCCTCGAGGTCGGAGATCTTGGTGATGCCGGTGCCGGGCAGGGTGACGAAATAGGTCGGACCCTTATAGGCCTTGGCGACGCCGCGCATCATGGTGCCTTTTTCGCCACCCTCGAACGGGCCTTCGGGCTTCTGGGCCATATAGACATGCGCGCCATAGACGATGCCCATGTCCAACTCGCCCTTGATGATGCGCTTGGCATTCTCGGTGGAGCCGCCGGTCGTCACCTGGGTGAGGTTGTATTGCGGCAGTTTCTCGGAAATGATCGTGCCGGCCGTGCCGACCATGTAATACATCACGCCCCCGGGGTTCGAACCGCCCCAGGCGATGTTTTCCTTGTCCTGGGCAGCCGCCGGCTGGGCGAGACCCAGGCCGATCAGTGCCGCTGCAAAAAGTGTCAATAGTCGCATTATTTCCTCCCGACATTTGTAGCGGTTTGTCCGGCCGCAGTGATGCGCCCGGATCGTGCGGGTTAGGTTCGGAATGCCATGGAACACTTGCGTGGGCCGCAAATTGATTCGCGGCTCTTTGTCGATTTGCGCTCCCTGTCATTCCGCCGGCGGCCTTGATTTCTACCGCGCGGCGGTTCCTGCCCTCGACCGGTCTGTGGATTGTGCACAAACCGGCTGGAGGGACTCAATGGCAAGTCGCCCCCAATGTCAACCGCAATGTCCGGTGGAGGGGAACGGTGCCGGGCGCTCAAGCCTCGGCTCTGCGTTTCCATGCCGGCCCGGCGGCGCGGCCGGGTCTGATAAGGCCTTGCACGCCGTCCAGCGCGCCGGGGATCAGTTCGAGCGCCTGGAAACGCCGCAGTTCCACCCAGCCCGGCAGCCGCAAATTCCCGGCCCTTTCACGGCTGAAACCGAAAGGTTCGTAATAGGCAGGGCCGCCTACCAGAAGGACCGCCGGCCATCCCTGGGCCTTCGCTTCGGCGATGCCGTGGCGGACCATTGCGCGGCCCCGGCCGCGGCCGGAAAGCGCAGGCAATACCGCCAGCGGTCCCAGCAGCAGCGCCTGTTCGTTGTTCGGCAGCGTTACCGGCCAGAAACGCAGGGTGGCGATCACGTCGCCGTCTTCCTCCATGACGAAGGAAAGACTGGCGACGGCGGGTGCGGCATCGCGCAGCCGGTATACGGTCTTCTTGTGCCGGTGATGGCCGAAGGTAAGGTCCAGCAGCCGTTCGATGGCGGCTTCATGTTTCGGGCCTTGCGGGATGATATTCATGGATGGCGTTCCTGCGACTGATATTTTTCTTGTTCTGCCGTCGCGGCCCGTCCTGCGGAAACTTTATCCTTGGTGGTGCGGTTCAGGCGACGACATGGCGACGATCATCCACCCGATTTGTCGGGTGGCTGTTTCCTCGTCGTCGTTCTCGCCGCAACTGCGCCACGGAGTATCTCCACATTCGAAAAGTGGATTCGCTATATCACGGCCCGAAAAACAGCGCCACCCATTTCGGCTTTTGGAGGTCCGGTATCGCGTCGCCACCCGGCCGGACTGCCAAATTTCTCTCGGGTGTGTGATCCAGTCTGCTTATACGAACGTATGAGGTCATCTAACCAACGTCATTCAAAGGAGTTTGGAATCATGATTGGACGGTTTACCTATATAGCCTGTGCCGCCGTTGCCGGCCTCGTACTCTCCGGCCCGGCGATGGCCGATTCTTCGAACAGCAACAAGGAAGCGGCGCAGAACATGGCCGACACGCTTTCCGGTACGCCCGGGATCGGCGCGGCGGCCCCGACGGTCAGTGGCAACGGCGAACGTGGGAATTCCGGTTGGGGCAACAATGGTAGCGACCTGGTGTCCGGCGACAAGGTTTCGCGCGGCGACGAACGCGGCAACAAGGGGGATTGAAGGAGGCCGTTATTCCTCCAATCTGCATGTAAGATCGAAGCCGGCCGGCCAGTATGGTCAGGCCGGCTTTTTATTCCTGACCCAGTTCGTCCTTTTGGTGGAACGAATGCGAGCCTCCGATCACAGTTGCGTCAGGTCGGAACAGGATGGCTGACAGGGTACGGTGATGCCGTTAGGGTCTTCGATGAATCTGCGTTGCAACCGAAGGAACTCAATAATGCGCTCCGTTATTGGCCCGTTACTGGCCGCAACTTTTCTGCTTGGCACACAGTCCGCTGCTGTTGCGGAGTCGCAGACACAATGGGCCCTTACCACATCTGCAGCCCGCGGCCAGGAGGTGTATTGGAATGCCTGGGGCGGCGACGAACGGATCAACGCCTATATCGCCTGGGTGGGCGATCGCGTGCAGGCGGAATACGCTGTCACCCTGCGCCATGTGAAACTGTCCGACACGGCCGAGGCGGTGCGCAAGGTGCTGGCGGAAAAGACCGCCGGACGCAATGAAGGGGGCTCGGTCGACCTCATCTGGATCAATGGCGAGAATTTCAAGGCGATGAAGGACCGGGGCCTGCTGTTCGGGCCCTTCGCCGAGCAATTGCCCAACTTCCGCTATGTCGACGTCGAAAACAAGCCGACGGTGCGCAACGATTTCACCGTGCCGACCGACGGGCTGGAAGCGCCCTGGGGGATGGCGAAGCTGAACTTCATATATGACAGCGCGACCCTGAAGCAGCCGCCGCGTGGCATCCCGGCAATTCTTGCCCATGCCAAGGCCAATCCGGGCCGCGTCGCCTATCCGGCGCCGCCCGATTTCATTGGTTCCACCTTCCTTAAACAGGCGCTCTACGAACTCGCCGCCGACCCGCCCGTGCTGCAGCAGCCGCCGGGGGATAATTTCGACGAAGTCACCGCGCCGCTCTGGGCCTGGCTGGACGAACTGACGCCGTATCTGTGGCGCGCCGGCAAGATCTATCCGAAGAACGGTCCGGCGCTGATCCAGTTGCTCGACGACGGCGAGGTGGATTTCGCGATCTCCTTCTATCCGGCCGAGGCCTCCTCGGCGGTCGCCGCCGGCAAGCTGCCGGAAACGGCACGCACCTTCGTGCTGGACGGCGGCACCATCGGCAATACGCATTTCGTGGCCATCCCCTTTAATGCAAACGCCAGGGAAGGGGCGATGGTTGTCGCCAATTTCCTGATGTCGCCGGAAGCCCAGGCGCGGAAAGAGAACCCGGAATATTGGGGTGACAACACCGTGCTCGCGCTGGGCAAGCTGGACGCGGCGGGGCGCAAGCTGTTCGACGATCTGCCTCGCGTCGCGGCCACCCTGGCGCCCGACGAACTGGGCCTTACCCTGCCGGAACCGCATCCCGGCTGGATGACCCGCATCGAAGAGACCTGGCTGTCGCGCTACGGGTCGTGATGGTTGTTGCCGGGCGGAGCGACCTCATACTTCGAGACGCCCCTCCGGGGCTCCTCAGCATGAGGCTCCAATATTTGTGCCCACATCCTGAGGAGGCGCAAAGCGCCGTCTCGAAGGGTGAGGTCGCTCCGGGCTGACCGCCATGCTGCGTTGGT
>JBFFGY010000324.1:0-3472 GCA_041557215.1 Alphaproteobacteria bacterium | reverse complement strand
GTAGTTTACTTAAATCCCCAAAATCTGGGATATCAAGGTTAAATATTGGGAGGCAGATAACAAGGTTTTCATTGCACCGGCGTCTGTATCGGGTTTCGAGTCGCAACAGCGACAATCAGTTCTTTGCGTGTCCTTGTGCCCTGTTCTATCGTGCTGCCGTCAACCATGGAGGGGCCTGCATGACGATAGACGCGCCGCTTTGCCTGTATCGGACAATCGTGAAACCGGAATGGCTTGATTATAACGGCCATATGAACGAGACCTATTATGTGCTGGTGTTCAGCGAGGCCACGGACGCCTTCATGGATTATACCGGGCAGGACGAGGCTTTCCGCAAGCGAACGGGGCATACGATCTATACGCTGGAAAGCCATATTACATATCTGCTCGAAGTGGGCGAAGGCGAGACTGTGCGGGTCGAATCCCATCTGCTGGGCGTCGACGCCAAGCGCTACCGGTTATTCCATTCCATGTATCACGATACCGGCAACGAACTATTGGCGACCGGTGAGCATATGTTGCTGAATGTGGACATGAGCGGCCCGAAATCGGCGCCCTTCACCGATGAACTGGCGGCCCGACTGGCGGCGATCCGGGCCGCGCATGAAGAATTGGAAACACCCCCGCAGGCGGGACGGTCTATTGCTCTGCCGGGAGAGCGCACATGACCGGCGTCATGAAAAAATACGCCGATCGCATGGCGCCGGGTATCGCAGAGTATCTTAACCGGGCGGAAGAGCTTTTTTCCCATACGTCGGCCGAAATGACGATCGAGGACCAACGCGTTGCCTTCACAGTGTTATGCCGCGCATTCGCAGGGCCTCACCCGGATGGGTTACTGGTGCGCGACGAGATCCTGCCGGGGCCGGATGGCGACATAGGGGTACGGGTCTATCGACCGGCTGGCGCCGGCGTGACGGGTGGGCTGATTTACTTCCACGGCGGCGGCTGGGTGGTCGGCGACCTGGACAGCCATGACGACCACTGCGCCTGGATGGCGGGAGAGACCGGCATTACGGTGGTTTCGGTGGATTATCCGCTGGCGCCGGAAAAACCCCATCCCACGCCATTCGAAGTCAGCATGGCCGCGGTCCGCCATATTGCCAGTAATGCAGGCGATTACGGGATTGACCCGGCCCGGCTCGGCGTCGGCGGCGACAGTGCGGGGGCCGCGCTGGCTGCTGCGGTTTCGCTGGAATCGCGTAGTGCGGGACCGGACCTGGCACTTCAACTGTTGATCTATCCGACTCTCGGCTGCGACCACAGCTTGCCGTCATTTTTCGAGAATGCGGATGCGCCGGCGCTGAATACTGCGGACATGGCCAAATATCTGCGCCTCTATACCGGCCAGGAGCCGGACGAGATTTCGGATATTCGCGCCGCCCCGCTGCTGGCCGAGGATCTTGCCGGGATGCCGCCGGCATTTATCGCCGCCTGCGAACTCGATCCTCTGCGCGACGAAGCCAGGGCCTGGCATGTCAAATTGGGCAAGGCCGGCGTTCCCTCGCGCCTCTATCTGGGCGCCGGCCTGGTCCATGGCTGTATGCGTGCCCGGCGTATGTCGCCCGCTGCGATGGATTTCTTCGAGGCGATCTGTGATGGGCTCGCGCCCCTGCAGGGATGAAATGGCGGCAGCCGTGACGGTTTCTTTTGCTCCCCGGGTCTGGTAATCGCGCCGATTGGCGCCACATCTGTCTGGTGGATTCCGGCTTTTGCCGGATTGGGACAACGGGATAACGGGATAGCGAACGCCCATGCGCAAGTCGAAACTGCTCAGAACCTCGTCGGACCGCCCCAGCGGCGGCAACGAGTTCCGTGCGTTCGGTATCCTGGCCCCGCATCTCTGGCCTCGCGGGTCGCTGGAACTGCGCGGGCGGGTGTTGCTGGCTGTCGTCCTTCTGGTCGGGACCAAGTTGACCAATGTCTATGTGCCGATCTTTTACAAGCAGGCGGTGGATATACTGACAGCCGAGACCGGCGCGGTGGTTGCACTGCCGGTCGGACTGCTGGTGGCCTACGGCTTCGCGCGGCTGTCCGCGGTTGCCTTCGGGGAGCTGCGCGATGCCGTTTTCGCCAAGGTGGCCCAGCGCGCCATGCGGACCTCGGCGCTGAAGACCTTCCAGCATCTCCATGCGCTTTCCCTGCGATTTCATCTCGACCGGCAGACGGGCGGCCTGAGCCGCGTCATCGAGCGCGGTGTCTCCGGGATCGAGTTCCTGCTGAACTTTATGGTCTTCAACATCGTGCCGACGATCCTGGAGATCCTGCTGGTCTGCGGCATTCTGTGGGGATTGTTCAACTGGCGTTTCGCGGCCGTTACCGCGGTCACCATTTTCGGCTATATCGCCTTTTCGCTGACCGTCACCGAATGGCGGATCAAGTTTCGGCGCGAGATGAACGAGCGCGACACCGAGGCAAACACGAAAGCCATCGACAGCCTGCTGAATTTCGAGACGGTCAAATATTTCGGCAATGAGGCGCATGAATCGCGCCGCTATGACGTAGCCCTCCAGAGTTACGAGAAGGCCGCTATCCGCAGCAAGGTCAGCCTGGCCATGCTGAATATCGGCCAGGCCGGCATTATCGCGATAGGCTTGGTGGCCATCATGGCCATGGCCGGCTGGGGTGTGGTGCAGGGCAACATGACCGTTGGCGATTTCGTGCTGGTCAACGCCTATATGATCCAGCTCTATCTGCCGCTGAATTTCCTGGGCTTCGTCTACCGTCAGATCCGACAGTCGTTGACCGACATGGATGCGATGTTCGGGCTGATGTCTGTAGAGCGCGAGGTGGCGGACAAGGCCGGGTCGCCGGCGCTGGCCGTGACCGGCGGCGAGATCCGCTTCGAGCATGTGAATTTCGGTTATGACGAGCGTCGGCCGATCCTGCACGACGTCAGTTTCAGTGTGCCGCCCGGCAAGACGGTGGCTATCGTCGGCCCCTCGGGCGCGGGGAAATCGACGATTAGCCGCATCCTGTTCCGCTTTTACGATGTGGTCGATGGCGTGGTTTCGATCGATGGTCAGGATATCCGCGACGTGACACAGGAATCCTTGCGCGCGGCCATCGGCATTGTCCCGCAGGATACCGTTCTGTTCAACGATACGATCTATTACAACATCGCCTATGGCCGCCCCGACGCGACGCCGGCGGAGGTGGAGGAAGCCGCCCGCATGGCCCGCATCCACGATTTCGTGATGTCCACCCCCGACGGTTACCAGACCCGCGTCGGCGAACGCGGGTTGAAATTGTCGGGCGGCGAGAAGCAGCGCGTCGCCATCGCCCGCACCATCCTGAAGCGCCCGGCGATCCTTCTATTCGACGAGGCAACCTCGGCGCTGGACACCCATACCGAACAGGAAATCCAGAAGAGCCTGGATGAGGTTTCGGCCGACCGCACCACACTGGTCATCGCCCATCGCCTGTCGACCGTTGTTCGCGCCGACGAGATCATCGTGCTTGACCAGGGCCG
>JBFFGY010000323.1:0-3472 GCA_041557215.1 Alphaproteobacteria bacterium | reverse complement strand
GCCAAAGGGCGGTCATCAGGGGCTCGTGGTGCCCCCGAGGGGAATAGTTCGTCAGACGGGCTCGGCCGCGAAACGGTAATTGTCTGCGAAAACGGCCAGCGCAAGAATCCGGGGACCTTCGAAGGCACGCCCGCTTTCGCGAGCATATTCGAATTTGACCTCGTATTTTACATGGGGGATCCCGAATTGATCTTCGTCAATCGCCAATACTCGCGCCGTTTCGATCATGTTATGCGAATGATGACGATGAAAAATACCACCCTCTTTGATGGCTTCCATTTGTGCGTTATTAGCATTTTTCCAGAACATGGTATCAATTCCCATTGCTCAACTGTGGATCGATGACTTCTTTCGCAACGCTGTTATTCAGATCCGATGTTTTTGCCTTGTCCAAACGTTTATCTTTATTAACGCCACCCCGGCCCGCACCCACAGGAATAACGCTAACCTATTGAGATATTATCATCATTTTATTAATGAGAGATTGACCGAAGATGGCGGAAATATGGCAATTTCCGCCTTATTCCCGCTGGATTCAGGCCCCGCGCAGCCCTTGCAGGATATCGGGAAGGCAATCGGCTATGTCCTCGGCCACAAGCCCCGGCCCGAAGGCCGATGCGGCCTCGCCATGCAACCAGGCGGCGGCGCAGCCCGCCTCGAAGGCAGGCATGCCCTGCGCCATCAGCGCCACGGCGAATCCGGCCAAAACGTCCCCTGCCCCAGCGGTCGCCAACTCCGGCGGTGCATTGTCGCAAATAGCAGCCCGGCCATCGGGCGCGGCGATCACGGTATCCGGCCCCTTCAGCAACACGACCGCGCCGGAACTGGCGGCGGCCTGTCTGGCGCGAACCAGTTTGCCCTCTGGGCCGACCGCCCCGAAGAGCCGAGCGAACTCGCCCTCATGGGGGGTCATCAGGCAGGGCCCCTTGATCGCCTCAAACAATCTTTCCGCATCCTCGGCGAAGACGGTAAGGGCATCCGCGTCCAGAACCACCGGCTTGCCGGACTCCAGGGCCGCCAGCACATTGTCCCGGGTAAAATCGTTCACCCCGTTGCCGGGACCGACCAGCACCGCATGCGCCCTGGGCTTCGACAGACGTTCGGCCAGAGCTTCGCTGCCTTCGATGACATCAAACAAGGTTCCCACCAGCGCGATTCGATAGATCAGCGCGGCCGCCGGCGGCGCCAGCACCGTCACCACGCCGGCCCCGGCCCTTCGCGCGGCCTGGGCCGCCATCCGGGCCGCACCGGTCATCCGGGCGCCGCCCACGATCAGCGCATGGCCGCGGGAATATTTGTGCTGTTGCGGATCCGGCACGGGAAAACGGCCAAGCCACAGTCCAGGCTCATTCCGCCACCGCAATGGCGCAATCTCGTCAAGGGCGGCGTCGGGGATGCCGATATCGGCCACGACCAATTCGCCGCACAGCCCCCGGCCCGGATACAGTAAGTGGCCGGGCTTGGGCCGGAAGAAGGTGACGGTCAGCGCCGCGGCCGCCGCCGCTCCCAGGATCGCGCCACTGTCGCCATGGACGCCGCTGGGCATGTCCACCGCGACACAATCGATCCCCTGCTCGCCAATCGCCTGTACGGAATCCAGAGCCACCCCGGAAAGATCACGCGTCAATCCGGCGCCGAACAGGGCGTCGACAACCAGTTCCACGCCGTCCAGCAAGGCTGGTGACAAAGGCTCCACCGGCCCGGTCCAGCGCCCTGCGTTTATCTTGGCGTCTCCGGCAAGCTTCCCTCTATCGCCAAGCAATCCAATTCGGACCGGCCAGCCTGCCTCCGCCAGCAGCCGCGCCACCACGAAGCCGTCACCGCCATTGTTGCCCGGGCCGCAGAGGATCGAAACCGGCCGCGGCGTCCAGCGCACCAATACCGCGGCGGCAATTGCCCGGCCGGCGGCTTCCATCAGCCTTTCGCCGGGGATGCCGGCATTCATCGCGAAGGCGTCTGTCCGGTACATTTCCTCCACGGTGAGGATGGCGGCAGCCGGCTCAGCCATCTTGAGAAATTCCGAAAGAAAGTGCCTTCAGGGTCCTGGAGCGGAATTCACGGCGGTACAACACCAGGACCACCAGCAGCGCCGACGGCAGCAGGGCCAGCGGATGCACGAACCAGCTGAGCGCCGCCATACCGAAATAATAGGCCCGCATGCCGTGGTTGAAATGCTTGGCCGCCAGCGACGCCACCCTGGCCGCACCCCTTGCATGGGCCAGTTCGGCCTCGTCGGGGTCGGTGGTCAAGGGCGCTGCCCCGACCATCAGCGCGGCGTAATTGAACTGGCGCATGGCCCAGGCGAACTTGAAAAAGCCGTGCACGAAGATCAGCATCATCACAATCACCTTGGCTTCCCAAAGCGCCCGGCTGGTCTTGACCGCGAAGGGGATGTCGCGGACCACGGCGATGACGTCCTCCAGCGTGCCCAGCACGGCGAACAGCCCGGCCAGGATCAGGATGGTGGTCGAGCCAAAGAATGTCGCATTGTTAAGCGCGCTGTTGATGATCTGCACGTCGACGATTCGGTTCTCGCGCGACAGCATCTCGACCATCCAGCGCTCGCGATGGCGGGCCATCACGCCGATCAGGTTGCCGGCCGAAGCCTTACGCTCGGAATAATGCGTATAGCCGATCCAGCACAGCAGAAGCCATGCCACGGCGATGATGTCCTGAATATAGTCCTGCTGCATATCGTCTCCGGCCGCCCGCGCCGATTATGGACCCGGGCGGACGGCGGGACAACAGGGGGAATCCGGACGCTGCCTACTCGGCAGCCCCTTTGAGCGCCTCGTCCGCCGAGGGGCGGCGCATGGTGAAGACCTTCTCGACCACGGTGTAGTCCATATAGCCCAGCCGCGCGATCGGCTTGATCCTCGCTATATCGATCAACCCGTCGGTCAGCGCCGAATCGTCGATATGGATGCCGACGACCTGGCCGATGATCATGGTGTTGCGGGAATTGGGCAGGGTGCAGGGCATGTCCAGGATGTCATGCACCCTGCATTCCATATGAACCGGCGATTCGGCGACGCGCGGGGGTTTCACCAGTTCCGACGGCGCGGCGGTCAGGCCGGCCAGCGTCAGTTCGTCCACATCCGCCGGCACGTGGGCGCTGGTCAGGTTCATCGCGTCGCGCAGGTCCCAGGTCGCCATGCTGACCACGAACTCCCCGGTCTCTCGGCAATTGGCCAGCGTGTCCTTCATACCGGTGGGCGCCGGCGCACCATTGACCCCGGCGATGACCAGCGGCGGGTCGCTGGCGATGCCGTTGAAGAAACTGAAGGGCGCCAGGTTGACCCTGCCCTGCCCGTCCACCGTGGTCAGCCAGCCGATCGGCCGCGGCACGATGCAGCTCTTGAAGGGATCATGCGGCAGGCCGTGATGCTGGTCGGTGCGGTAGAACATTGCGGAAAACTCCTGGCGACTGTGGATCGGCGCATAACGCGCAAATGCGCATTCCCCGGCAATC
>JBFFGY010000322.1:0-3475 GCA_041557215.1 Alphaproteobacteria bacterium | reverse complement strand
GGGAGCAGGCGAAGGGGATGTGACACCGTCCAACCGGGACCTCTTGCCGCGCCGCGTGGACTCGACCCTCGCTTTTGCGGTCTATATTATTGCCGGGCAGTCGATTGATGGGGAAGGATATTGGCCGAGGAACTCAGGGCCCAGTTTCGCAAGCTGATCGATATCGTGCGCTGGGAGTGCGTGGAGGATCACGGCTTCGAGGCGCCGTTCTCGATCCATGTCACGGACGCCACGGGCTACGTGTTCTCGGCGGCCTTCGTGAAGGGGCGGGAACGCGAGCAGCCCGAGCTGTTCGGGATCAAGGCGCCGGAAGACCTCTATGGCGAACTGGAGGACCATACGCTGGTCTTCCCCCTGAGCGTCTTCGCCAGCGACCATGAAGGCCGCACCCACCGGACGGATTTGCAGCGGATACAGTAAGTTCGGCCCGGATTCAGAAAAGATGAACCACAAAGACACAGAGTAACATTCCTCTGCGAACCTCCGCGGTCCTCTGCGCTCTCTGCGGTTAAATAGCCAACCGCGGAGGATGCAGAGGGCCGCAGAGGGTACGCAGAGAAAATGGTTTTCCCTGCGGGGCAAGAGGGGCGTTTGGCGCTTTCCCTGATACGACGGGCCTCGTAAAATCCCGCTTCCGAAGAATGGGGTTGAGGAAGAGGCGATGGCGGCGGTCGATTATCAGGTTTTCGAACTGGAGAATTTCACGCTGCAGCGGGGCATCACCCTGCCGCGCGCGCATGTCGCCTACAAGACCTATGGAAAGCTGGCGGCGGACAAATCGAACGTCGTCCTCTATCCCACCTCCTATGCGGCTCAGCATTACGATACCGAATGGTTGATCGGGAAGGGGCAGGTGCTGGACCCGGCGGACTGGTTCATCGTCATCCCAAACATGTGCGGCAACGGGCTGTCGACCTCGCCCTCCAACATGGAGCCGCCCTTCGGGCGCGACGGTTACCCGGTCTTCACCCACTGGGACAATGTCCATGCCCAGCGCCGCCTGCTGGAAGAGATGTTCGGGGTGGAGAAGCTGGCGCTGGCCTATGGCTGGTCGATGGGCGCGCAGCAGGCGCTGCATTGGGGTGCGATCTTCCCCGACCGTGTGGAGCGAATCTGCGCAATCTGCGGCTCGGCCCGTACCTCGATCCACAACAAAGTGTTCCTGCAGGGGGTGCGCGCGGCGCTGACCGGCGATCCGGCCTGGCGCGGCGACCATTTCTCCGAGCACCCCGTTCGTGGCCTGCGCGGCATGGGGCGGGTCTATGCAAGTTGGGCCATGTCGCAGGCCTTCTATCGCGAGAAGCTATACGAACAGGCGGGCTTCAGCTCGCTGGAGGATTTCCTGGTGCGGTCCTGGGAGGCGAATTTCCTGCGCCGCGACGCCCACGATCTGCTGGCCAGCATGGATACATGGGTTGCCTCTGACATATCCGACAACGATATTTACCAGGGCGACCTTGCCCGGGCGCTGGGCTCGATCACCGCGCGCAGCATAATCATGCCGTCACGCACCGATCTCTATTTCACGGCGGAAGACAGCAAGATCGAGACCGCGCAGATGCCGAATGCCGAGTTCCGCCCGATCGAATCGATCTGGGGCCACCGCGCCGGCAACCCGGTATTCAACGCCGAGGACGAGGCCTACCTGCGCAAGGCCGTGGCCGACCTGCTGGGCGGGTGAGGGCGGCGGTTCCTACCGGTCCAGCTTGCGGCTTAGCGGACTTTCGGTGACCGGCCAGATGCCGGTTTCAATGGCCCGGCGCCCTTCGAAGACCAGATAGCTCTTGCCGCCGTAATGGGGCAGGGGATGCAGCAGCGCCTCCAGCGCCGCGATATCGTCCGCCGCCACCACCAGCATATGGGCATCGCCGGGCCGGTGCGCCATCCAGACACGGGCCGTGCCCTTGCCGGCCAGGGTCTCCGGAATTCCGGGCAGACCGGTTCGTTCGAGCAGCGATTCCACCGCTGGAGTGAGGCCGATAATCAGGAAGGGAACGGTCGCGAGATCGGGCTTGTCCCTGGTTCCCCGCAGTTCGGGCATGTCGAGCAGGCGCCCTGCCAGCCGGTTGGCCAGTTCCGTGACCGCCGCGTCCTGCCCGGCGATCACGGTCAGCGTGTCTTGGGCCAGCGTCACGTCGCGAAGGATCGGTGGCGCTTCGCCGGGCAGCAGTCGGCGGAACAGGTCATGATCCGGGTCAATATGAACGGCGACCGGCCGCGAACCGAAATCCAGCGCCGCGGTCGCCTCCGCGCCTTCCAGCAGGACTTCCCGGCTTTCCCGGCCTGCCTCCGTGTCGACCGTGACAGGGACCGTCAGGCGATAGGCTGACGAGTCCTGGCGCAGCGTCAGTGTCACCCGGAAGGCGTCATCATGACTGCTCGTATCGGCATTCACCAGTTCGAGCTGCGGTGCGCCGGCGCGCGCCACCCATTGTTCGAAAAACCAATCCAGATCTCGTCCTGCGCTCTCTTCGAAGGACCGCCGGAGTTCCGCCCAGCTTGCGACCTGGAACCGTTGGCGTTGCCAGAACAGCCGCAGTCCCCCGGCGAAGGCCGCTTCGCCGATCTCGCCGCGCAGCATGTGGAAGATGAAGGCGACCTTGTCGTAGCCGATGACCTGTGCCGCATCGTGGTGCTTGGAGGTGAAGGCCGTTACCGGCATGTCGCGCCCGGCCGGCAGGGCGGCGTAGTTTCTCAGCCACCCGAGGCGCATCTCGAGCGCCTTGTCGGCGCCCTCTTCAGCCGCCAGGGCGTAATCCGCCATATAGGTCGTCAGGCCCTCTGCCCAATTACCCGCGGCGTAATCGGGGGCGACGCCATTGCCCCACCAATTATGCAGCACCTCGTGGGCCAGCGAACGCCCCCTCATGAAGGGCAGTGGCAGCACCATGCGGCCAACATAGGTGAGGTTCGGGAAACCCAGCCCCACCGGCAGCGGCGACGAGATGATGTGGAAGTTGGGGAAGGGATAGGGACCGATCTCGTCGCCGTAGCGGCCGAGATAGCGGGCTGAATCCTGCAGATATCCAGGCGATAGTTCCTTTAGATCGCTATGGAACCAGGTCCTGATGCGGATGCCTTGTTCGCGCCGTTCCTGCACGATGTAGGGGCCGACGAATAGCGCCGGCGGTTCGGCGGGATAGTCGGCGGCGAAAACCGCGCGGTTTACCGACTCGCCCAGGCTCTCTTCCTCCAGCCGTCCGGTTGCCACGGCGCGCTGCGGCGCTGGGACCTCGACCGCCAGACGATAAGCGGTCCAGTCGTCCCCGGTTACCGGAATCCAGCCGGCATAGCCCGACAGGTAGCTGCCTTCCCGGTCGGCGATCGCCGAGGGAATGGCGCCGCGAGCGGCGTTTTCAGGCAGGGGCGGCACGGTTCCGGCAAGATGCAGTTCCAGCCTGTGTTCGCCGGTATCGGGCAACGGCATACGCCAGCCACCGGCAAGCGGTTCCGCCTTGGCCGGCTGCCCGTCGAG
>JBFFGY010000321.1:0-3487 GCA_041557215.1 Alphaproteobacteria bacterium | reverse complement strand
GGTTCTGGTTCGACCCGCCCTTCCATCCCCGGCAATCCACGCTGTTGCATATGCAGGCCGACAATGTCTGGCGCATCGATTTCCAGCTCGGCGCGGATGCCAACCCGGAAGAGGAAAAGAAGCCCGAGCGCGTGATCCCGCGCCTGAAGGCCATGCTGGGGGAGGATACGGAATTCGATCTGGAATGGGTGTCGGTCTATACCTTCCAGTGCCGGCGGCTGGACAATTTCCGCCATGGCCGCGTGCTGCTCGTCGGCGACGCGGCGCATCAGGTATCCCCCTTCGGCGCGCGCGGGGCGAATTCCGGGGTGCAGGACACCGACAATCTGGTCTGGAAGCTGAAGGCCGTGATCGAGGGCAAGGCGCCGGAGGCGCTGCTGGACAGCTACGATGCCGAGCGGGTTTACGCAGCGCAGGAGAACCTAGTGAACTCCACCCGCTCCACCGATTTCATCACGCCGAAAAGCGAGGTCAGCCGCGCCTTCCGGAACGCGGTGCTGGATCTGGCCGAGAAGCACCCGTTCGCGCGGCCGCTGGTCAATAGCGGCCGGCTCTCGGTGCCGGCGACCTATGCGGACTCCCCCCTCAACACGCCGGACGAGGACGGTTTCGAAGGCGCAATGATCCCCGGCAGCCCCTGCGCGGACGCGCCGGTCGAGGTCGGCGGCCAATCCGCCTGGCTTTTGGGCCTGCTGGGCGGCGGCTTCAAGCTGCTCTGTTTCGGAGAAGCGCCGGGCGCCCTGGACGTGGACGGCGTAAGCGTGACGCCGCTGTGCGTGGGAACCGACTTCGAGGATGTGCAGGGCCTAGTGGCGCGGCGTTACGACGGCAAGCCGGGAACCATCTACCTGATCCGCCCCGACCAGCATGTCGCCGCGCGCTGGCGCGCTTACGACGAGGCGAAGGTCCGCGCCGCCGTAAACCGTGCGCTGGCCCGCTGAAGGATTTACCGATGAAACTCAACACAGAGCCCAATATCGAACGCCCGGACGATTTCTACGAGGCGCTGATCGAACTCCACCGCGGCCTGACCGATGAGCAAAGCCGCCAGGTCAACGCCCGCCTGATCCTGCTGCTCGCCAACCATATCGGCGACATGGAGGTATTGGCCGAGGCGATGGGGGCGGCGAAGGAAGAGTGACTTACCCGGCTCAGTTCAACATCCAGATCGCGGCGTTCAGGGCGGTCGCGTAGGCGACCCAGATCAGGTAGGGCGCCATCAGCAGGCCGGCCAGCCAGTCGATCCGCCAGAACAAGACCATGTTCGCCGCGATGGCCGCCAGCAGCGGCAGGATTTCCGCCAGCGCCAGCCCCGGCGACTGCAGGCCGAAAAACAGGATCGACCAGCCCAGATTCAGGCCCAGTTGCAGGCCGTAGATGGCAAAGGCCGGAAATCGCGGGCCGGCAATGCGCCAGACACGCCAGCCGGCCACGGCGATGCAGACGAACAGCGTGGTCCAGACCGGCGGGAATACCCAGTCCGGCGGGTTGAAGGCGGGCTTGGCGAGAGTCTGGTACCAGCCGCCGACGCTGGTCGCGGTCACCGCGCCGCCGATGCCCGACACGGCGGCGCATATGGCCGCGAAGGCGGCAAGTGCCAGGATGTCCCGGCGCAGCGTCATCCCGACCCTCCCGGCGCTTCAATGCGGTCCAGTTGCGCCTCTATGGCCTCCGTTACCCGGGTCGCGTTCGGCGCGGTACGGGTCGGGAACCAGCCCGCCAATTGCCCGTCGGGGCCGACCAGATATTTATGGAAGTTCCAGCCCGGCCTGCCTTTGGGTCCGACTTCCCCGGCAGCCCAGGCGTAGAAGGGATGCGCGTCAGCGCCCACGACCTGCTGCTTCGTGGTCAGCGGAAAGTCGATATCGAAATTGACCTCGCAGAAGGACTTGATCTCGGCTTCGCTCCCGGGTTCCTGGTTGCCGAAATCGTTTGACGGCACGCCGATGACGACGAGACCGCGGTCCCGGTATTTCTCCCATATCGCCTGAAGGTCACCATACTGGCGCGTAAAGCCGCAGAACGAGGCCGTGTTCACGACAAGCAGCACCTTGCCCCTGAACTTCGACAGCGGCATCGGCTCTCCCTCGATGGCGGTGAAGGAGAAATCGTAGGCGGTTTTCGCCGCCTCATCCGCGGCGGCCGGAACAGCGGTCGCGAAGAAGAAGGCGAGCAGCGCAAGCAATCTTACAATCATGGTCAATGCCCCTGGCGTGATCTGGTCTGCACCATATACGCAGAACCAGATGGTTCGGATCAGCGGCTTTGCCAGTTCCTGCCCACCGATTTGTCAAATTTCCCGTTGACCACTCGTTTGTCCAGCTTACCCTGCCGTTTACCGGACTTGTCTGCGGCTTGCAGGCGCCGGCCCACAGATTAAGAGCGGCGAAAGGCATGGTATAAAGGCCATTCGCCCCTTGCGGAGATCGGGTTCCGGCATAGATCGGAGTAGGATAACGGTTAGCGTCCCGGAGAAGATATGAGACTCGGTTGTCGGGCTCTTTCATTCGCAATAGCTATCCCTGTAATGGTCTTGTACGGCAACGCCGTAGCCTGTGCTGCCGATGACGAGGGCCCGGGATGGGTCTTCCAGATCGAGAACGATTTCTTCGCGCAGATTACCAACACTGACCGCCATTACACCAATGGCGTCCGCCTCTCGCGGGTATCGCCTCCCGGCGAGGTTCCGGGCTGGCTTGGCGCCATGGCAGCGGTCCCCTCGAACTTCGGGCCGGGTGGCGAACCGTCGTCGCAGCGCTGGGCATTTTCCCTTGGTCATACCATGTTCACGCCAGACGATACCGATGCGGTGGCGTTGATCCCCGGCGACCGGCCTTATGCGGCGTGGCTATATCTCGGGTTTTCCGTCTACAGCGTATACCAGGGCGCGGAAGGGGCGGCACGGCAGGATGTCTTCTCCATTGAGGCCGGTATTGTTGGCCCAAGCGCGCTGGGCGAGCAGGTCCAGAACACCTATCATGACCTGATTGGCGTCGACCTTTCCAACGGGTGGGATAACCAACTGAGAGACGAGCCCGGCCTGAAACTGGGATTCGCGCGGAAATGGCGCAGCGCTCACTGGGACATGTCTGCCGACGGCGTTTACGAAGCCGATGTGATCCCCCATGTCTCGGTATCACTGGGCAATATCGCCACCAACATCGGCATCGGCGGATTGGTGCGGTATGGAGAGAACCTGCAGGACGATTTCGGACCGCCGCGTATCCGCCCTGGACTGCCGGGCTCGGAAACTTTCGGACGGACCGGCGCGCTCGACTGGTATCTGTTCGCTGGTGGCGAGTTGCGCGCCGTGGCGCATGACATCTTCCTTGACGGCAACAGCTGGAAGGACAGCCACAGCGTCGACAAGGAATATCTCGTCGCCGACATGCAGACCGGCTTTGCACTTCTGTTCGACCGTTTCCGCCTGACCTATACACACGTTTTCGTCAGTCCGGAATTCAGGCAGCAGAGCCAGTGGGACCAG
>JBFFGY010000320.1:0-3495 GCA_041557215.1 Alphaproteobacteria bacterium | reverse complement strand
TTTTCACCTGTGCGGGCGGCAGCGCCTCGATGGACATGATGCTGCATCTGATCACCCTGCAGCATGGCCACGACCTTGCGGCCGCCGTCTCGGAACAGTTTATCCACGACCGGATCCGTGAGCCGACGGACCGCCAGCGCATGGCGTTGCGCATGCGGATCGGCCACAGCCACCCCAAGCTGGTCGCCGCCATTGCCTTCATGGAAGAAAATCTCGAAAATCCGGTGTCGCCGCCGGAACTGGCGCGTTCGGTCGGCCTGTCCAGCCGGCAGCTGGAGCGCCTGTTCGGCAAGCATATGGGCTGCACGCCGGCGCGCTATTACCTGGATCTGCGGCTGAAACGAGCCCGTGCCCTGTTGCGCCAGACCTCGCTGTCGATACTGGACGTCGCGGTGGCCTCCGGCTTCGCCTCGGCCTCGCATTTCTCGAAACGCTACCGCGACCTGTTCGGCCGGTCGCCGCGCAGCGACCGCAACGCGGCCTGAAGCGAGGAAAGGTTATCGGTTCAGCCGCCTGGTCTTGCCATGGTCGTGAACCGCCTTCACGAATTCGATCTCGGGATCCCGGATCCAATGCCGCACGTGATAGCGCAGGAAGGGGCGCATCAGCCACCGCGTGGCCGGCCTGCTCATGAAGGAACTGATGGCGTCCTCGGGACAGTTCATCTCGCAGCTCATGCAGAACAGGCAGTTCCGGCCCCAGACGGGCCGGCCCGAGCCGTTCGCGCGAATATTGGCGGTCGGGCAGGATTCCGTGCAGCGGCCGCAGGCGGTGCATTTCGCATGATCGACCCGGAACAGCCGGCTATAGACATGCTCTATCAGCCATCGGCCCAGCAACAGGCGTTCCAGCCGATAGAGGGCAGGCGGCGCAGGCTCATCGGCGGGGGCCTTGTATCCGCCCGATGCCACAAAGCCTGCTGTCTCATGGCCGAACGCTTCCGCGAGTGCGAGTTCCCCGGCAGTCGGATGATCCGGGGAAAACAGGACCCCCTCCTTCAGATGGCCCAGATAGTAAACTGTCCCGCGGCAGTTGAAATATCCGACCTCGCGTCCCCCTTGTCGCGTCAGGGCATGGCGAAGCTCGTTGCCGGCATCGAAACGGTGGGTGCCCTGCAGGAGGAATGCAAACACAGATTTCCCATGGAGATCCGGCAGACTGCGCAAATAGTCCACCACGATAAAGGGAAGCCGATAGTAGTGAACAGGCGCGCCGACGCCGACCAGGTCGTACCCTGCTGGACTCAGGGGAGCATCGAGTCCGATTTTCCGCAAGTCGGTCGCGTATCCGGCATGTTCCAATCCTCTCGCTATCGCCTCGGCGATCCGCGCCGTCGACCCTGTTTGAGAGAAATACGTTATGAGAGCCCGTGGCATGGCGGAGCCAGTCCCCGATTGTGTCAGCAGGCTTGCCGGCACACAGAATATCCTCTCAACGGCCGGCAATAAAGGCGGCTTTCGCAACAAATATGTGCCGGTCACCTCTATCCCATGCCGGGCGCCGTAATCGCCCTGCAAGCCGGGAAACCCGATAATGCTCCGTCAGCCGGACCATCCATGGCCTGTTCGGCCCGCTCCCGCACTGCTATCGTGGCGCGGTGTGGCAGCGGCGGGAGACATGACGATGTTGGATCGCAGGAACTGGGCGCCCGCGACGTGCGAGGATTTCATCCAGGGAATCGCGGCGGCGACCGCGGGGATGGACGAGGACGCGATAGGGCGCGAGATCGACCGCCTGGTCGAGGAAAACCACGCCATCCACGAGCGCGACTGCGTCAATCTCAATCCCGCCACCAATGTCATGAACCCGAAGGCCGAGGCGCTGCTGTCGGCCGGCCTCGGCTCGCGCCCCTCGCTGGGCTATCCCGGCGACAAATACGAGATGGGGCTGGAAGCGATCGAGCGGATCGAGGTGATCGCGGCGGAGCTGGCGGCGGAAATCTTCGGCGCGCGCTTCGCCGAGATCCGCGTCGCCTCCGGGGCCATGTCGAACCTTTACGCTTTCATGGCGACGGCGAAGCCGGGGGATACGATCATCGTTCCCCCGCCGGAGATCGGCGGGCATGTCACCCATCACGGCGCCGGCGCGGCCGGGCTCTACGGGCTGAAAATCCTGTCCGCGCCGGTCGACGCCGCCGGCTATACGGTCGACCTCGAAGGCTTGCGCAGGATGGCGCTGGCCGAACGTCCGAAGCTGATCACTATCGGCGGCAGCCTGAACCTCTTTCCCCATCCGGTTCGCGAAATCCGCGCTATCGCCGACGAGGTCGGCGCCTGGCTGCTTTACGACGCGGCGCATATGTCCGGCATGATCGTCGGCTGCGCCTGGCAGCAGCCGCTGCAGGAAGGCGCGCATCTGATGACCATGAGCACCTACAAGAGCCTCGGCGGCCCGCCCTCCGGCCTGATCGTCACCAACGAGCCCTCGCTCGCCGAGCGGCTGGACCGCATTGCCTTCCCCGGCCTGACGGCCAATTTCGATGCGGCGAAGTCCGCCTCGCTGGCGGTCGCGCTGCTGGACTGGAAGGCGCATGGCGCCGCGTATGCCGAAACGATGGCCGCAACCGCGAAGGCGCTGGCCGAAGCATTGGCGCGCGAAGGCATGGAGGTCTTTGCCGCCGACCGGGGTTTTACCGAATCGCACCAGTTCGCGCTGAAGGCGGCGCCGCTCGGCGGCGGACAGGCGGCTGCAAAGCGGCTGCGCCGCGCCAATATCCTGACCTGCGGCATCGGCCTGCCGCTTGCCGCCGTCGATGGCGACCTGAACGGCCTGCGCCTGGGCACGCCGGAAATCGTGCGCTGGGGCATGGGGCCGGATGACATGCCCGAACTGGCGAAGCTGATCGTCCGGGCCCTGAAGGCGCAGGACGCGCCGGAAACGCTGGCCCCCGAGGTGACCGCTTTCCGGCACAAATTCCAGAGCCTTCGTTTCGTCAGATAACGAAAGGAAACGACATGGACCCTTCGCATCTTGCCACCGAACGGATCGAACTGGCCGCGATGGAGGAATTGCATGACGCGGCCGACGCGGCGCTGCGCCGGCGGCTCGGTTTCCGCCTGGAACGTCCGGGGACGGCGCTGGTTTCGCTGGCCGAGGGCGATCCCGGAAATATCCTGTTGAACAGGGCCGTCGGGCTGGGCGTTGAGGCGGCGGCGGAACCGGGCGAGGCGGTAAGGGTGGCGGCCCTTTATCGCGATGCCGGTATCACGAATTTCTTTATTCACCTGTCACCCAATGCCCGGCCGTCGACCCTGGCAGCGGAACTGGAGGCCGCGGGGCTGGTGCGGCGGCGCGCCTGGGTGAAATTCCTGCGCGGCACCGACGAGCCTCCGCCCGAGGCGCGGTCCTCGCTGACTATTCGCGAGATCGGGCCGGCGCATGCAGCGGATTTCGCCCGCATCTCGGCGGCGGCTTTCGATATGTCGCGGGATTTGGAGCCATTGGTGGCCGGGCTGCCCAGCCAGCCCGGCTGGCATCTGTTCATGTCGTTCGACG
>JBFFGY010000319.1:0-3541 GCA_041557215.1 Alphaproteobacteria bacterium | reverse complement strand
GGGCTTCGGCCGCGGGCCCGCGGCGGGTGCCGATGACCTCAACCCGGACCACGCGGATATGATGGCCCTGGGGAAAGGTCAGGACGTCGCCTGGACGGGCCTGGTAATGCGGTTTGGAGATCGGCTGTTCATTCACGCGCAGGCGCCCTGCCGAAACCATCGCGGTGGCCAGCGAGCGGCTTTTGAAAAAGCGCGCGTACCAGAGCCATTTGTCGACCCGCAGGCTCTCGCCGGATCCATTCCCGTTCGCCGCTTCGCTCACTTGCCCGACACCAGCTTCTTGAGGTCCGCGAAAGGTGAATCGGCATTCGGTTTCGGTTTGCGTCCACGTCGGCGGCCTTTATGGCCCGCCGGTTTCTTCGGCAGGCGGAAGACCACGCCTTCCTGGCCGTGACGCGCCCGGTAACCCAGCGCACCCAGTACCGCCTCGAAAGCCGCTGCTTCGCAGCCCGCCAAATCTCTTAATTCAGCAGTTTCGGCAAACTCCCCCTGTCCGGCAAGTTTGCGCAGGACACGCGCCAGAGCCTCAAGCCGATCGATACGAATTGCCTTCGGGCCAAGTGGGCGATACCCGATCGCGGCCCAGAATTCCATCGGCGCTTCGGCCGCCGTCAGCACCCCTTCGTCTTTGGCCGGAAACAACGGAGCTGCGCCTCCGTGGCGGGCAGCCCATAGAATTGCCCGCAGGCGCAAAGCCTGGGGTTTCAGCAATGCGGACAGATAGATGCTTTCCAGTCCGATTCTCACCCCATGCCGGCTGAGAGCCTGCCGATCGGCCCGGGTCAGGGCGCGAACCTGCGCGGCTGCGGGCCGGCGCGGCATTGACCCCAACCCCTCGGCCAGCTGAAAGGCGAGGCCGCGCACGGCGCTCCCCAGCTCAGCCTCCATCAGCCGGTAAAGCGGCCTCAGGCGCCGGCGGAGTTCGTGCTCAAGCCAGGCCGCCAGGCGGCTGCGCACCCGCTCCCCCTGGGCACCATCGATCAGCTCGTTACGCAAAACCTGCACGCGCGGGCGCAACAGGTCGTCGCCGGCCCCGATCCGTGCGACTTCCGCGCCGCGCCATTGAATCAGCCCGTCGCGTCCCAGCGCGAATTCCTCGTCCGGCGCCCCGACCAGTTCGCCCACGCGGCGCGATGCTTCACTTAGCAACACTTGGCGCGCCGCCGACAGCAGGGCACGGGCGCCATCGTCACGGGCCTCGGTCAGCGGGCGAAAACTCAGACCCGTCATGGTTCCGATCGCATGGCCTTCGACCACCACCTCACCCTTTGCAGTTACCGCCGCCAGGATCTCGCCGCCGCTCTTGCGCCGGCGACCCAGCACCGCTGCGCGGCTGTCCACGAAACGTTGCATCAGGCGTTCGTGCAGGGCGTCAGACAGGCGGTCCTCGATGGCGCGGCCACGCTCCTGCCAGTGTCGGGAGTCGGCCAGCCAGTCGGCGCGATGCGCGATGTAGGTCCAGGTGCGGATATGGGCGAGCCGCATCGTCAGCGTGTCGATATCGCCCGAGACATTGTCCAGCCTGTCGATATGCCCAGCAACCCAGTCCTCCGGCAGGCGCCCATCGGTATCCATCAGGTGCAGATAAACCTGGCGCAGCAATGCCGCGTGATGGTCGGGCATGACTTTTCGGAAATCGGGAATCTGGCAGACTTCCCAAAGAAGGCGCACGGCGGCAGGGTTCGCTGCGTAATCGGCAACTCCCTTGTCGCGGGCCAGCTCGGCCAGCGCCACATGGTCGTCAGCATCTCGCGGGCGGATCAACTGGCGCTGCGGCGGCCGCATTTCCAGGCTGCGCAACAGGCCGCGCGGCGACGAGAAATCGAGTAGCCGGTTGCGCCAAAATACGGTTTCGACAGGGTCGAAGCGATGGTCTTCCACCGCTTCGATGATTTCTTCGTCCAACCCGCCGATGCCATTGGCAATACCGAAGGTGCCGTCACTCATATGGCGGCCGGCGCGGCCGGCGATCTGGGCGATCTCCGGCGCAGCCAGTGGCCTCGTGCGGAACCCGTCGAATTTGCGCAGGCCGGAAAAGGCAACATGGTCGATATCCATGTTCAGCCCCATGCCGATCGCGTCGGTGGCGACCATGTAGTCCACCTCGCCGGCCTGGTACATCTCCACCTGGGCATTGCGAGTGCGCGGGCTGAGCGCGCCCAGCACCACCGCCGTGCCGCCGCGCTGGCGCCTGATGGTCTCGGCAATGGCGTAAACCTGGTCGACCGAGAAGCCGACGATGGCGCTACGCCGGGGCAGACGCGACAGCTTTGCCTCGCCGGCATAGCGCAATGTGGAGAAGCGGGGACGGCTTTCGATCTCAACCCGCGGCACCAGCCGTTTCAACAGCCCCCGCATGATATCGGAGCCAAGGAACATGGTCTCGGAAAGCCCACGCGCATGAAGGATGCGATCGGTAAAGACATGGCCGCGTTCCGGATCGGCAGCGAGCTGGATCTCGTCGATCGCCAGGAAGTCCACCGGCCGGTCCAGCGGCATCGATTCGACGGTGCAGACGAACCAGCGCGGGCGCGGCGGAATGATCTTCTCTTCGCCGGTGATCAGCGCCACCGACCCGCGGCCGCGCGCCGCCACCACCCGGTCGTAATTCTCGCGCGCCAGCAGCCGCAGGGGAAAGCCGATCATCCCCGTCGCATGGGCAAGCATGCGGTCCATGGCGAGGTAGGTCTTGCCAGTGTTCGTGGGGCCCAGAATGGCCCTGATCCGGTTTCGTTCGCGAATCGACATGGCCGATAGATAGGATCGCCCTGCCTGATTCCCAAGGCAAGCGAAAATGCACCGGCAGATGTGTCGAGCACCATACACGGGCCAGACATCCGGCATGACGAAGGCAACAACGCAAAAGAAAGAAACCCGGCACCTGTCTTGGGGGTGTGCCGGGTTTCCAGGAAGGTAGGGCTATGACAAGATCCGAAAATAGAGCATTAACCTTAACGATTCGTAAAAATTACCCAATAAAGTGTCATTTTCTGAAGTTCATTGCGCTATTCGCATAGCTCGCATCCAACACGAATGGATCGGCATTCGACTTTTCCCCGATGGCGACCGCTTCGGAACCCATTCGGCCATCACCCGCACCCATTCCGGATGGAAAGCAACGTCCCTCCAAGGAACAACCATACCGGCGCTGTTCACATATTGCAGCTGCCGATCATCCCCGCGGGCAGGAGAACTTGATCGTCCGGCCGCGCGGCATATTTTCCGTAAAAACGCATTTCGAAATGACGAAGAGGCCGGCGAAGGCCCGTCCTGATCACAGCAAGGCTTGACGCGGAAATTGTATTGGACCAAGCTTGGCGCCCCCTTTGGCGGGGGAGGAGAAGCCGCCGGAAATCAATCCGCAAGGCCAGATTTCGGTAACGAACGGGGCGCCGGCGGCGGGAGGAAACAAGCCAGAAGGCAAAGTTATTGGGGGCAGGCAACATGGATATGAGGGTTGGCGACGAAACGAGCGTTTACGTCCAGGAATTTGCCGTCCCATATCGATATCAGGTGTGTTTTACCGAGGGTGTCTTTCGGG
>JBFFGY010000318.1:0-3544 GCA_041557215.1 Alphaproteobacteria bacterium | reverse complement strand
TGATCTGGGCGATCGCGGCCTATCGCGACGCCCCCACGACATCCCTGTGGGACGGCAGCCAGCAATTCGCCTGGTTGCCCGGCTTGGCTATGCTCGTGGCCTGCCAGCTGGCGGTGGCCGGCATGACGACACGGAACGTGACCATGGTCGGCGGCGAGAGCCTCGCCGGCGAGCCGGGCGAGATTTCCGGTATCGTCACGATCACGCGTCACCCTTTTCTGTGGGCGGTCACGCTGTGGTCGGTCGGCCATATCGCCGTGAATGGCGATGCCGCCAGCATTCTGTTCTTTGGCGCTTTCGCATTGCTGGCGCTTGGCGGAATGATTCATATCGATTACCGCCGACGGGCCGTCATGGGGGCCGAATGGGGCCCGGTGGCCATGTCGACCTCCGCCATACCTTTCCTCGCCGCCATCCAGGGGCGGCACCCGATCGACTGGTGCGGTATCGGCTGGCTGCGTGCCCTGGGCGGCTTGGCGCTTTATCTTCTGCTGCCCTTCATCCATCCCTGGATCGGCGGCGTTGCCATTCTTCCCGATTTCCTCTCCCCGGTGCTGCAATGAACGGTTTCCTGCCGCTTGTTCTTACCCTGGTCATATTCCTTGCGAGCCATACGCTGATTTCACGCCCCTTTCTGCGCGCCCCCTTGCTGGCCGCACTCGGCAGACGCTGGTACGGGGCCCTGCATGGCATTATTTCGCTGATCGGCATGGCTGCCGTTTTCTGGGGTTTCTGGCAGGCGCCCTATGTCGGGCTGTGGCCGCCCTATCCCGAACTCCAGGCCGTTCCCGCGGCCGTCATGCCCGTTGCCTGCATCCTTGCCGCCGCCGGCCTGTTGACACCCGGGGCCGGGCTGCTGGGCGACCGGCTGCCGGAGAGCGACAATCCGGCCCCCGGCATCCTGAGCATCACCCGGCATCCCCTGCCATGGGCGCTGATCCTGTGGGCCATGGCGCATCTGGTCGCCAATGGCGACGTTGCCGGGGTGGCGCTGTTCGGGATTTTCCTGGCCTTCTCCGCTTTTGCGCCGCCGCTCGTGGACAGGCGCCGCCGCCGCTGCGGGGAAGATGCCTGGCACCGTTTCTCCGCGGCCAGCCCGACCATGCCCTTTACCGGGCCGGGGCCGATCGACTGGAAGGGCATCGGCTGGAAACCTGTGCTGCTGGGACTGGCGATCTATGTGTCGCTGCTGCTGCTGCATCCGCACGTAATCGGCATTGACGCGGTAAATTTCTGATAGGTCGGGCAAATAGCCAAATCCGCCCTTGTATTGCCGCATCCTTGCGCCAAGATGCCTTGCTATCATGGCTAACAAGGCCTTCTACCCCTTCATTTTTGCCGCCGCCCTGTTCCTTACCGGATGCGGTGCGGAGAATGGCGGCCTGGATTTGCCCATACCGGGGTTCGGCGGCGACGGTATTCGCTATGAGGTGGCGATCGAGGGCGACATCGAGGCGGATCTTCGAAAGAAGCTGGATGACAGCTCGCAACTGGTTACGCTTCTAAAGGAGCGGCCACAAAGCAAGGCGGCCCTGCGCAGGCGTATCAATAGCGACGTCGACGGGTTGCGCGCGGTCCTGCGGGCGGAAGGATATTACGGCGGCAATCTCGAGGCCCGCACCGACGCAGAGGCAGACCCGGTATCAATCAAAATTGCGGTGACGCCCGGGCCGCGTTACGGGATCGTGGATTACCGCATCGATTATACCGATGAGGCCGGGGAACTCGCAAAAGACGCCAAACCGTTTGGATGGTCGCCGGACATGCCGGCACGCGGCGAGAGCGTCCTGGCGATCGAACGGGCAGTGCTGGACCATCTGCACCGGAACGGCCGGCCCATGGCCGCGGTTGCCGACCGCGATGCCGTGGTCGACCATGACTCCACGGCCATGCGCGTGACCCTGCTGGTCGATCCGGGCCCTGCGGCGGCCTTCGGGCCAATGACGATCCAGGGGCTGGAAAAGGTCGAAGAGGAGTATGTCCGCTATGTCCTGGAGTGGCCGGAGGGACGGCAATGGGATGAGCGCGAACTCGACGACGCCCGCCGCAAGCTGGCCAATACCAACCTGTTCCGCACGATACAGCTTGAAGCCGCGGCGACGGTCGACGGCGAGGGCCGGATGCCTGTGCGCGCCACCATCGAGGAGGCCAAACACCGCACCCTTGCCGCCGGCATCAATTACTCCACCGACGAGGAATTCGGCGGCGAATTGTCCTGGGAACACCGGAACCTGTTCGGCCGGCAGGAACGTCTTCGGCTTTCGGCTGAGGGATCGGGCGTACGGCAGCAGGCATCGGCCGATTTCCGCAAACCGCATTTCCTGTCGCGCAACCTTACATTCCTGGCCAACGTCACCGGCCGCGCCCAGCAGACCGACGCCTATGACGAGCGCACCGGCGCTGCCTTCGCCGGGCTGGAAAAAAGGCTGGCCGAGATATGGACTCTCGGCATCGGTGTTTCCGGCGAATATTCACTGATCGACGATGACGGCGTCGAATCCACTTACGCCATTATCGGCATCCCCATTCATGGCGGCCGGGATACGACGGATGACCTGTTGGACCCGACCCGGGGCACACGCGTCAGGCTGTCCGCGACACCCTATTTCGCGACGGTGGAACAGGACCTGAATTTTGCCGTCCTGGAGGCGGAGGCCTCGGCCTATATCGGGCTGGGCAAGGATGACCGTTTCGTTCCGGCCATACGGGTGCGCGCCGGCACGATCACCGGCGCCGACACATTCGACATCCCGATCACCAAGCGTTTCTTTGCCGGTGGCGGCGGCTCGGTAAGAGGATACGAATATCAGAAGGCTGGGCCGCTTGATGTGGACGGCCATCCTGTGGGGGGGAGTTCCGTGATTGAGACGGGCCTGGAACTGCGCTGGCGCGTGACCGACAGCATCGGCATCGTACCCTTTGTCGAGGGTGGAAATGTCTATGGCGAGCAGACGCCGGATTTCGAGGAAGACCTTTTCTGGGCGGCGGGACTGGGCTTCCGCTATTTCACCGTCGCCGGCCCGATCCGCCTTGACGTCGCCACGCCGCTGAACGGGCGCGACGGCATCGATGACGAGTACCAGATCTATGTCAGCCTGGGCCAGGCTTTCTAGCGCCGTAAGAAGGCGCCCATTCGTCAGCGCGCTGGTCGCGCTGTCGGTTCTGATCGTCTTCTTGCTGGCGGGCATTTCAATCCTGCTATACAGCGAATCCGGCAGAAACGCCCTCGCCCGATATCTTGAGAATGCAATCTCGACGCCGGGCGAATTCGAGGTTGACCTGGGCCGCCTTCATGGAACACTGCCCGCCGAGGTAAGGATCGACCGCGTTACGGTCTCCGACAGCGTTGGAGACTGGCTGGTCGTTCGCGACATCGAACTGGACTGGAGTCCTCTCGACTTGCTGGGCGCCCGGTTGCGTGTCGACTCTTTGCGGGCCAGGGAGTTCGCGATCCTGCGCCGGCCGGCGCCCCGCGCGCAGACCCCACCCGCTCCCAGGAGCCGCTCGACCGTCTCCCTGCCGCCACTGGAGATAGACCTGCAGA
>JBFFGY010000317.1:0-3549 GCA_041557215.1 Alphaproteobacteria bacterium | reverse complement strand
TCGTGCCCGAGATTTCGGACATCGCCTTGGTGCAAGCCAGCGCATTCGAACCCGAGATGTTCATCGCGCAGGAACCGCAAACCCCCTCGCGGCAGGAGCGCCGGAAGGTCAATGTGGGGTCGATCTCGTTCTTGATCTTGATCAGGGCGTCCAGGACCATCGGGCCAACGTCGTCCAGGTCTATCTGGTAGGTGTCGACCCTGGGATTCTCTCCGTCTTCCGGCGACCAGCGGTAGATGCGGAACTTGCGCACCCGCTTGGCGCCCGCGGGCGCCGGCCAGTCCTTGCCTTTCTTGACGACTGAATTCTTCGGCAGGTTGAACTCGACCATCTGTCCTATGCCTCCGCCCGCACTCTCAATAGACCCGCGCCTTGGGCGGGAAGACCTGAACCTCGTTGGTCAGGGTGTACATGTGAACCGGGCGGTAGTCGATCCGGACATTACCGTCTTCACCGCACCAGGCGATGGTATGCTTCATCCAGTTCTCGTCGTCACGGTCCGGGAAGTCCTCGCGGGCATGGGCGCCGCGCGATTCCTGCCGGTTATGCGCCGATTCCATCGTAACCTTTGCCTGGACCAGCAGATTGTCCAATTCCAGCGTTTCGACCAGATCCGAATTCCAGACCATCGAGCGGTCGGTTACCTTGAGATCCTGGCGTGCGTCCCAGACCTGCTGCATCGCGTCGACGCCTTCGGCCAGCACCTCGCCGGTACGGAAGACGGCGCAGTTGTTCTGCATGGTGCGCTGCATGCGGTCGCGCAGATCTGCCGTCCACGTTCCGCCGTCCGCATGGCGCAGGCGATCCAGCCGGTCCAGCGCACGGCCAGCCGAGTCCTGCGGCAGCGGGCGGGGAGACTCGTCCGGATGGACGATCTCGGCGCAGCGGTTGGCCGCCGCGCGGCCGAACACCACCAGGTCGAGCAGCGAGTTGGAGCCCAGCCGGTTCGCGCCGTGAACCGATACGCAAGCCGCTTCGCCGATCGCCATCAGCCCGGGTACCACCGCGTCGGGGTTTCCGTCCTTCAGCGTGACGACCTCGCCATGATAATTCGTCGGGATGCCGCCCATATTGTAATGGCAGGTCGGGATCACCGGGATCGGTTCGCGGGTGACATCGACGCCGGCGAAGATGCGCGCGGTCTCGGAAATGCCGGGAAGCCGTTCGTTGATGATGTTGGGGTCCAGATGCTCCAGATGCAGATGGATATGGTCCTTCCTCGGCCCGACGCCGCGGCCTTCGCGGATCTCGATGGTCATGGAGCGGCTGACCACGTCGCGGCTGGCCAGGTCCTTGGCCGACGGCGCGTAACGTTCCATGAAACGCTCGCCCTCGGAATTCGTCACATAGCCGCCCTCGCCACGCACGCCCTCGGTGATCAGGCAGCCGGCGCCATAGATGCCGGTGGGATGGAACTGGACGAATTCCATGTCCTGCATCGGCACGCCGGCGCGCAACGCCATGCCGCCGCCATCGCCGGTGCAGGTATGGGCCGAAGTGCAGGAGAAATAGGCGCGTCCATAGCCGCCGGTCGCCAGCACCGTCATCTTCCCGTGGAAACGATGGATCGTCCCGTCGTCCAGGTTCCAGGCGATAACGCCGCAGCAGGCCCCATCCTCGTCCATGATCAGGTCGATGGCGAAATATTCGATGAAGAATTCGGCGTTGTGGCGCAGCGACTGCTGATACAGCGTATGCAGGATCGCGTGTCCCGTCCGGTCGGCAGCCGCGCAGGTGCGCTGGGCCGTGCCCTCGCCGTAACGGGTCGTCATGCCGCCGAAGGCGCGCTGGTAAATGCGGCCGTCGGCGGTGCGGCTGAACGGGACGCCGTAATGTTCCAGTTCGATGATCGCCGGCACCGCCTCGCGGCACATATATTCGATGGCATCCTGGTCGCCCAGCCAGTCCGACCCCTTGACGGTGTCGTACATATGCCAGCGCCAGTCGTCCTCGCCCATATTGCCCAGCGCCGCCGAGATGCCGCCCTGGGCGGCGACGGTATGGCTGCGGGTGGGAAACACCTTGGTGATGCAGGCGGTCTTCAACCCTTTCTGCGCCATGCCGAAGGTGGCGCGCAGGCCGGCGCCGCCTGCGCCAACGACAATGACGTCGTAAACATGATCGGTGATCGGATAGGCCTGGGCCATTTCTAGTGTCTCCCCACCTAGCCGAAAGCGACCTTCAGCACCGCGAAGATGCCGCCGATCGCGAGCAGGATCGAAGTGAATTTCATGACGATAAGGATGATGAATTTGCTGACATGATTATGGACATAATCCTCTATCACCACCTGCAAGCCGAGTTGCATGTGATGAAAGAGGGTGGCGACCAGGGCCAGCATCAGGATCGCGTTGATCGGATGGCGCAGCCACTCGGTGGCGGTGGCATGGTCGGCCGTCGCCAGCGACACGAAGGAATAGGCAAGCCATAGCATCAACGGCGCCAGGGCGATGGATGTCAGGCGCTGGACCCACCAGTGGTGCGTTCCGTTATGGGCGGCGCCGAGACCGCGCGCACGCGCGAGAGGGCTTCGAATATTCATCGGTTCAATGCCCCCGTACAGCGTAGATGGCCATCCAGGAGGCCACGGTCAGCAGGATCGACCCGGCGAGCACAAGCCAGCCGGTGTTGCGCGACGTCGTAACGTCAAATCCCCAGCCGGCGTCCCAACAGAGATGCCGGATCCCGTTGCACAGATGATACAACATGGCCCAGGTCCAGCCGAGCAGGAGAAGACGGCCAATCCAGTGAGCCAGGATCGCCTGGACGACTTCGAAATAGGCCGGGCCGATGGCCAGCGCCAGCAGCCACCATACGAGCAGGAGTCCACCCACCGCCAGACCCACACCGGTAATGCGGTGCGTGATTGACAGGAGCATGGTCCATTGGAATCGGTATACCTGCAAATGAGGTGAAAGCGGTCTTGGATGCGTGGCCATTCCTGTATTCCCGGAACTGATTTCGGCCGAGCTTGCGGTCGCCAGAGACTTTAGCCGGTTACGCGGCCAAGTCAATGTTCGCACATGCAAAAAATCCACCCTTTCCGCCATAGCGAATGCTGCGGATGCGAAAAAACCCGCCCGGCGGATGCGAAAAAACCCGCCCGGCCTCGCGGCCCGGCAGGGTTCAGCCGGCAACTGCGACCCGTCGACGCCGATATGGCATAAAGGGGAACAAAAAAACCGAAAAAGTGATTCGACTTTTCCGAAAATTGCTGAAATCATGGTTAACGTGCAGATATGCGCTGAAGTCGTCGCCAGATCTGAGCGCGACGGTCGCGCCGCCCGGCATCCGGGCTTTGAAGCAGCGAGCCGCGAATCAGAGGCGAAACTTCGGGGGCGCCCCGGCCATCGGCCGAGTGCAGCCACGGTCCAGCGGCGGGATACCGGCCGCCACCCTGTGCGGGGGATCGACTGGAGAACGGACCCGTATACGCACCGAGAGCCCGCCAGGGCTCGGGAGGCGCCGCTCGTCGGCGCCTCCTTCGATTCGCGGATGCCACTCAGCGCGGAATCAGAACCGTATAATCGAGGTCCAGCACGACAGCCG
>JBFFGY010000316.1:0-3572 GCA_041557215.1 Alphaproteobacteria bacterium | reverse complement strand
GGACCATAAGGTCGGGGCCCTGCACCTCGATATCGCCGGGCCAGTTCTCGACCTCGGTTGTTGTGGTCAGCTGTCCGCCCGGCTCCATGCCTTGCACAAGAACGGGCTCCAGCATCGCGCGGCTGGCATAGATCGCAGCAGTATAGCCGGCAGGGCCGGAACCGATGATCAGGACGCGGGTGTGACGGGTATCGGACATTGGAGGATATTCCATTTTGAGTTTTCAGTCGTACCTATATAGACAGGCTTTCCCGTCGCGAAAACCCATGTGCCCGGCTCTGGGACAAAAAAATCGCAGCCGACAGGAAATCCGCAAACCACGATTTAATCTTGCGCAACTATGAAATATTGTTGTGCGGATCGGGGCGCTGTTGTAGTTTTACCCCTTGCGAAAGGAAAGATTATGGCAAGCGTAAAACTGGATGCGATTGATCGCCGGATATTGGCGGAGCTTCAGGCCGACGGCAGGATGACCAACGTCGACCTGGCCAAGGTGGTCGGGATATCGGCGCCGCCCTGTCTGCGCCGGGTGCGGGCGCTTGAGGAAAAGGGCCTGATTCAGGGCTACCATGCCGTCGTGGACGAAAACGAGCTTGGCTTCGAGGTCAAGGTTTTCGCCATGGTCGGGCTGAACTCCCAGGCCGAAGCGGACCTGAGCGCCTTCGAGGCGAAATGCCGCGCGTGGCCGCTGGTCCGCGAGTGCCATATGCTCAACGGCGAGATCGACTTCATCCTGAAATGCGTCGCGCCCGACCTCTCCACGTTCCAGACTTTCCTGACCGAGGAATTGACCTCTGCCGACAATGTGGCCAGCGTCAAGACCTCGCTTGTGATCCGCAAGGCCAAGGACGAACCGGGTATTCCCTTCGATGTGCTGGAGGCGCGCGCCGAGCAGCGCTAGGTATCAGTCGAGATTACCGATATCAGACGTCCGTAGTCGGCTTCCTTCAGATGCGTGGCGCGCCGGTAGGAATAGAACCGTTCGGGATCGGCATAGGTGCAATGTCCGATCCAGTCGGAATCCTCCACACCTGCCTCGCGCAGCTTATGCAGGCAGAAGGATGGCAGGTCGAACTGGAAGTGGTCCGCATCGCGCCCCTGCGCGAAGAAACGGGCAAATCCGGTATCCTCGGCCATGAAATTCTCGAAAAACTCCAGCCCGACTTCGTAGTTCCGCTGGCTGATGCAGGGGCCGATGGTCGCCGAAATGTCGTTGCGGTCCGCGCCCAGCGCCTGCATCGCGTCGATTGTTGCCTCCAGAACGCCGTTCAGCGCCCCTTTCCATCCCGCATGGGCCGCGCCGACCACGCCGGCTTCGGCATCGGCGAACAGGACCGGCGCGCAGTCGGCCGTCAGGATTCCCAGCGCCACGCCCGGCGTCGCGCTGACGATTGCGTCGGCCTCTGGCCGGTCGCCGCTCAGCGGCCCGTCGACCGCGATGGCGGTCGCGGAATGCACCTGAGAGACCGACAGCAGATGGTCCGGCCTGACTGACATGGAGTCAGCCACGAGCTTGCGGTTCATTTGCACGATATCGGACTGGTCGCTGGACCCGGAACCGCAGTTCAATCCCCTGAAAATGCCCGAGGACACGCCGCCGCGGCGGGTATAGAACCCGTGCCGAAAGGGAGTTAAAGCGTTCGAGGTCAGTATTTCAAGTGTCATGATTGAAAGCCCGCCGGGGGCGCTGCGTCTTTGGGATAGAATGCGATTACCTTGAAAAGCTGCCCCATTTCTTCGGGGTGGGTCAAGCGCCGAAATGCTGCGTCATGGGCTTTCAGAGCCTGCGGGTCGCAGTGCCGGGATAATGCCTCGGCGCGCTGCCGGATGCCGAGGCGCTGCAACAACTCGCCCTGTGGCACAATTGGCGAGACGCTTACATGCGGTTGCGCCGCCTGTGCGAGTTCGGCGAAATTCACATGTGCGGTCAGGTCGGATTGCCCCGGTTTGTCCAGCGGCCCAATTTTGCGATGCGCCTTGACGGCCTGCAGCGTGTCCCCGGCCGCGTTCCAGTCGCCGTAATCGATGATGATCGCCGTGCCACCATGCTCTGCGATCCTGCGCGCGATGTCTTCGGCGATTGCCACGCTTGCCGCCGATGTCTCGATCAGCGACCCTTCGGCAAGATCGGCAGCCCAGTCCGGGACGGCTTGTTCCGGAAGCGCCCTGCCCAGAACAAAGCCGAGTTCGCCGTCCACCGCACCGACCATCTGTTCCTGCCAGCCTTTGCCGGTCCGGCGATACTGCCGGATCGGCAGGCAATCGAAAAATTCGTTGGCGATCAGGAACAGCGGCCCGTCGGGAATTCCGTTCACCGTTTCAGCCCAGTTCACTTTGTATCCGGCGAGGGCTTCAAGCTGAACACTGCGCAACGGAGCGCTTGCCTCGACCAGCCAGATTTCGGCTGCGGCGGAAAATCCCGGCACAAGCGCTGCGGCGCGCAGCAGGTCGGACATCAGCGTCCCGCGCCCCGGCCCGAGTTCCGCCAGTATGAACGGGTTCGGGCTGCCCTGATCGATCCAGCTCTGGGCCAGGCACAGGCCGAGCAACTCTCCGAACATCTGGCTGACGTCCGGCGCTGTGACGAAGTCACCGCGCGCCCCGAAGGGTTGGACGTTGGTGTAATACCCGTGCTGCGGGTCCAGCAGGCACTGTGTCATGTAGTCGGCAACAGGCATCGGACCGGAGCGTTCGATCTGGGCGATCAGACGTTTGCCGAGCCGTGTCATGTCGCGTTTCGCCTGAAAAATATAAGGGTCAGGCCGATCAGGACCATCGGCAGGGACAGAACCTGCCCCATGGTCAGGCCGGCGCTGTCCAGCTCCGAACCGAACCGGAGGACATGGCCCATCGGGTTGTCCATGCTGACATACTGCGCGTCGCCCTGACGAAAGTTCTCGACGATGGCACGCGCCGTGCCGTAGCCCAGAAAGAAGATTCCGATCATCATGCCCGGACGCTTCAGGATCTTGTAGCCGAAGGCCAGGACGGCCATGATGGCGAACAGCGCGACGCCCTCCAGCAGGGCTTCGTAGATTTGCGAAGGGTGCCGGGCGCAAACCGCGTCGAGCCACCATATGGGACAGCTCTGCGCGGCCTCTCCGGGAAACACGACGGCCCATGGCACGTCGGTGGGGCGGCCCCAAAGCTCGGCATTTATGAAATTCGCCAGTCGCCCGAGAAAAAGGCCGAACGGGGCGGCAAATGCGATGGCGTCGCCCACCGACCAGACCGGCAGCAGGTTGACGCGGCAAAACAGAAGCGCGGACAGGATCACGCCGATGAAGCCGCCGTGGAACGACATTCCTCCTTCCCAGACGCGGATGATCGCTGCCGGGTCGTGCAGGATCATGTCGGGGCGGTAGAACAGGACATATCCTAACCGGCCGCCGAGGATCGTGCCGAGGATCATCCATGTCAGCATGTCCTCGACCTTTTTGGCGGCCATCGGTGCGTTGTTGGACGGCCAGAGCGCCTCGTGCCGCATCAGCCGCACAATCCAGCGCCACGCCAGCAGGAAGCCCGCGATATAAGCCAGCGCGTACCAGCGGATGGCGAAAGTGATCCCGAAG
>JBFFGY010000315.1:0-3573 GCA_041557215.1 Alphaproteobacteria bacterium | reverse complement strand
GATGTCGCCGACTGGCTGATGTTTGATGCCAAGCCGCCGAAGGATATGAAGAATGCCCTGCCGGGTGGCAACGCGCTGGCCTTCGACTGGCTGCTGCTGAAAGACTGGGAATTCCCGTTGCCATGGATGCTGGCAGGTGGACTCCATGCCGGTAACGTCGCCGAGGCGGTAAGACTGTCCGGCGCGCGTTATGTGGACACATCCTCCGGGGTCGAAGACAAGCCGGGCGTCAAGAATCCGGAGAGGATTCGTGATTTTCTGAAAGCGGTGGCCGCGGCAGGCTAAAATCCCATCACGGCAAAATATCCAACGTAAAAAACAGCCCAGCAGGCAGTCAGAAGGGCGGTTCTGAAGCGAATCCCGGTTCGCTTGGACAAGGCGGTCGAGATTGCCCATGCGACGACCGACAGCAGCAGGAAACGCAGCAGACGGGCGGGAATGCTGACGGTGAGGAAGGCGACCAGCCCGATTCCCGCCGATGCCGCCTCGACGGCAAAAATCTTGTATGGAATCCCGAAAAGCGGCCCCAGGAATACGGCACTCAGCCCGTCGTCCCGAAGCCGGCTCCCGACATCCGCAATCATTGCCGCATCGATGGCGGGAATCCGTTCGAGCAGAGTACGGGCCGCCTCCGCGTTGGAAGCACCCCATCCATACATGACAAGCCCTCCAAGCAGGGCCCCGGCCAGAGCCGCCATGCATGCGATCAATGCCGGTTTCAGGCCCCGGCGCACCGCCAGCGCAGTCAGCCAGATGTCGGGAACCAGGAAGAACAGGGTTGCCTCGGCAAAGCCCCATAGCGCGGTGATCGGCATGTCAATCTATTCCCATGCCGGGAACTGGCCTTCGGCGGCAAGGTCCCTGGTGCGGTCTTCCAGTTCGGTGATGAAGGCGCGCCTGTCGCCGGACCAATGCATAGGCTCGCCAACGAAAACGTCGCAGAAAAAAGGCACCAGCAGGAAGGTGCCGCGCGGCAAGGCCTTACCAAGCCCATGCAGGAATATGGGTATGATTGCAGAGTCCGGCCGCCGCTTTGCCAGATGCGCGATGCCCGTCTTGAAATGCTCCATATGTTCCGGATCGCCGCGCGATCCTTCCGGAAACAGGATCAGGATGTCACCGCGGCGCAGGGCTTCCTCCGGCCCGGCAAGGGGGTCCCCCTCGCTGGCATGAAGGACGCGCCGCAGCGGGATGATGCCGATGATCCTTGTGGCGAACCAGGCCATGAAACGGTTTTTCAGGAAATAGTCCGCCGCCGCGACCGGCCGAAGCCTCGGCAGCAGACGCAGCGGAAACAGGCTCATCAACACCAGGGTATCGAGATGGCTGTTGTGGTTTGCCGCAATCACCGCCGGTCCTTCGCCCGGCAGCCGTTCCCGATGCCGGATATTCAGGCCAAGCACGATCAGGACCAGTGGGCGCACCACCAGAAGAAAGAACAGGAACCTCAGGACATGATGTGGTGTCGGCATGCGGCCCGCTCAGTAATGCAGGTAGTAGGTGAAGTGGAAAAACAGCGGCGCCGTGAAGGTCAGGCTGTCGATCCGGTCCAGAATACCGCCATGGCCCGGTATCAGCGTCCCCGTATCCTTGATGCCGAGGTCGCGCTTCAGGGCGGATATGGTGATGTCGCCCACGAAGCCGGCGAAGCCGATAATCAGGCCGGCCGCTGGGGCCTCCCAGGAAACCAGTGGCGTCAGCCATGGCGCGATCAGCCATGCCAGCAGCGTTGTCGTCGCCATGCCGCCCAGAAGCCCTTCCACGGTCTTGTTGGGGCTGACGCTGGGAACGACTTTCCGGCGGCCCAGCATTTTGCCCCAGACATATTGCGCGACGTCGTTGAACTGGTTCAGGAAAATCAGGAACAGCAACAACCCCGCACTGCCCGCCGCGGGGTTGAGTTCGTCCGGCAGCGCCAGCAGATATGCCGCATGGCCGATGGCGAAGACCATGGTCATCAGGCCCCAATGAAGGCTGCCCGCGGCCCGCAGGAAACCTTCTGTCTGGCCGGTCACCAGCATGGCCAGGGGCAGGAACAGGAACATGTAGACCGGCACGAAGATGATGAACATTCCGTACCACTCGATGCCGATCCAGTAGAATTGCACGGGGATGGCCAGATAGGCCCAGAACAGCACGCGGCGGTCGGCCCGCCTGGTGGGGATCAGCGAGAAATATTCCTTCAGCGCCAGGAAACTGACGAATCCGAGGAAAGCCACAGACACGACCGGGCTCAGCACCATCGCCAGCGCAAGCACCGATACGATCACCCACCAGGACGATATCCTTGCCCGAAATTCGGTATAGTCCCGTCCCGGCCGTGCGGTCGCCAGGCCGAAGGTGATGATTGTGGCAATCAGCAATATCCCATAGACGCCGGCTATTCCCCACAACACCGGCGCTTGCGGCAGCGACAGCGTCATTTCCCTTCCTCCTCCGCCTCGATCAGCGCCTTATGGGCGCGGTTGATTACCGTGACTCCCGACATCAGCAACACGAATCCCAACAGGATATCGATCCAGCCCCCGGCTTCGACACCGACACCGAGCAGGAAGGCCAGCAAGCCGAAGACAAAGGCCCGGTCGCTCTTGCCCACCGGCCCGTCATAGCGCCGCGACGCTCCGATTTGTACGCCGATGATACCCGTCATCTCTACCAGGATCCCCGCCATGACGAGTCCGGCGACCAACCAGGGCGAAATGCCCGGTACCGCCGCCAGGGGCAGGTACAGCATGGCATCGGCCACGACGTCGCCCAGCTCGTTCAGGACCGCGCCAAGCCGGCTCTGCATGTTATGTTCGCGCGCCAGCATGCCGTCGATGGCGTTCAGCGCCATGCGCAGGAACAGGATCGCCGGCAACAGCAGCAGCGGCCAATGGGCCTCCGGTCGCCACAGAATCGCTGCGCCGCCAAGCGCCGAAAGAAACGCCGCCGCCAGCGTCACCTGGTTGGCCGTGACCCCGACTTGCGCCAGCGCGCCGCATGCCGGTCGCAGCAAGGCTTGAAATCGGGGTTTCAGGTCGTAAATACTCGCCACGATGCTCTCACTTGAAAATTGGTGCGCTCATTCTCCTATAAGCGCTTAAGATTAACAATTTGAGACTGTGACAGTGCGGCCAAATGCGGTATGAAGCTGCCCTGTTTAAACGGAATTGCAGAGCGCGCCTGGTTATCGAGGCGCCTGGCGGGGTTCATGACACAACAGATCAACACATATCGGGCCGGTCCGGACGAGCAGGGTCATTTCGGTATTTTCGGTGGCCGGTTCGTGGCGGAAACGCTGATGCCGCTGATTCTCGAGGTCGAAAAGGCCTGGGACAGGGCCAAAGAGGACCCGGATTTCTGGACGGAACTGGACTATTACTTCAAGCACTATGTCGGCCGTCCCAGCCCGCTCTATTTCGCCAAACGCCTTACCGAGCATTTTGGCGGCGCAAAGATCTACTTCAAGCGCGATGAGCTGAACCACACGGGCGCCCACAAGATCAACAATTGCCTGGGTCAGATCCTGCTGGCCAAGCGCATGGGCAAGACCCGCATCATTGCCGAGACCGGCGCCGGCCAGCATGGCGT
>JBFFGY010000314.1:0-3580 GCA_041557215.1 Alphaproteobacteria bacterium | reverse complement strand
CTTACTGTCCGGGGCGGCGGTGGAAGGTTACTCCCGGCTCTTGTTGAGATACTGCGCCCGGCGGTAGAGCCTGTCGATCAACTGGCCGAACTGCTTCTGTTCCGCCTCGCTGAGAGCCGACAGCAGGTCCGTCTCGCGGGCCCGCGCGGCGGGGACGATATCGCGGTAGATCGCCTCGCCCTGCCCCGTCAGCCGCAGGACCGAGCGGCGGCGGTCTTCCATATCCTGATGCTGGTTGACCAACCCCTTCTGCTTCAAGCGGGCAATGGCGCGGCTGACCTGGACCTTGTCCATGTTGGTGCGCCGGCAAACCTCGTTGGCGGACAGCGGCTGAGCGTCCCCCAGGGCCGCCATGACCCGCCAGTCGTGGCGCATCAGGCCATGCTTCTTTGCATAGACCGCGGCGATGGCGCGGCTGACCTCCTGCTGCGTGACCGACAGCCGGTAGGGCATGAAACCATCCAGTTCCAGCCGTTCGCCATCCACGGGCTGCTTGCCGTTTCGTTCCGTCAACGCGTCCTCCTGAAGCCAGTCAATTTCAATCGAAACTGTTTTGCAAGCGGTCCATGATACTTGCTTTTAGTTGCAAATGAAACTAATATCCAGCCCGGTTTCAGAGAGGATCGGGATTATGAAAAACTGGATTTCCTTCCCCCGCGTCGAGGGGACGGCGAGCCGTCAGGCGCACTGCGATCTGCCGGACGGAACCTACGAGCGCGAGGCGGGCCGCGAGGGCTTTTTCGGCCCGGCGACGCAGTTCCACCACCGCCATCCGCCGACCGGCTGGGTAAAATGGGAAGGGCCGCTGCGCCCCCGCGCCTATGACCTGAACAAGCTAGAGACGGCGACCGCCACGCCATGGTCGGCGCAGCGCGTGTTGGGCAACGGCGCTATGGCGATCCGTTTCTGGCGCTGCGAGGGCAGGATGGAGCAACTGGTCCGTAACGCCGACGGCGACGACGTGCTGTTCTTCCATAGCGGCCGCGGGCATCTCTATTGCGATTACGGCCATCTGGAATTCCGCGACGGGGATTATGTGATGATGCCCCGCGGCACCGCCTGGCGGCTGGAATGCGACGAGCCGGCGATGGTGCTGATGGTCGAGGCGACCAACGACGCCTTCAAACTGCCGGGCAAGGGTATCGTCGGCAACCATGCGATCTTCGACCCCGCCATCCTCGACACGCCTTCAATCGACGAAGCCTTCATTGACCAGCAGGATGAGGAGGAATCGTCAATCGCCATCAAACGGCAGAACGCGGTTTCCACCGTCACTTATCCGTTCAATCCGCTCAATGCCATCGGCTGGCATGGCGATCTGGCGCCGGTGCGGATCAACTGGCGCGACATAAGGCCAATGATGTCGGCGCGCTATCACCTGCCGCCCTCGGCCCATACCACATTCATCGCCAACCACGTCGTGGTCTGCACCTTCGCGCCGCGGCCGATCGAGTCCGATCCGGGGGCGCTGAAGCTGCCCTTCTATCATTCGAACGACGATTACGACGAGTTCATTTTCTATCACAAGGGCCTGTTCTTCAGCCGCGACAATATCCATCCCGGCATGACGACCTGGCACCCTGCCGGATTCCCGCACGGACCGCATCCCAAGGCCTACGAGGCCGCCATGAAGCATAACCGCAAGGAAACGGACGAGGTCGCCGTCATGGTCGATACACGCGATCCAATGGATGCGGGCGACATGCCGCCTGGTGTAGAATGGGAGGGCTATGTAGATTCCTGGAAGGCCAAGGACTGACCGTCAATGAAACTGGCGACCCTGAAGAACGGCATGCGCGACGGCGAGCTGGTCGTCGTATCGCGCGACCTTTCCCGCTATGTGGCGGTGCCCGACCTGGCGGCTACCCTGCAGGGCGCGCTGGACCGGTGGGATTCCATGGAAGCGCCGCTGCGTGATGTCTACCATGATCTCAATCGCGGCTATCGCAAGGACGCCCGCCCCTTCGACCAGGCCCAGGCAATGTCCCCCCTGCCCCGCGCCTTCCAGTGGGCCGATGGCTCGGCCTATGTAAACCATGTGGAACTGGTGCGCAAGGCACGAGGCGCGGAGATGCCGGAAAGCTTCTGGACCGAACCGCTTATGTATCAGGGCGGATCCGATTCCTTCCTCGGCCCGCGCGACGATATCCGCACGGAAAGCGAGGGTTGGGGCATCGATTTCGAGGCCGAAGTCGCGGTAGTGACGGACGATGTGCCGATGGGCATTTCGGCCAGGGCCGCGCGCGGCCATATCAGGCTGATCATGCTGGCGAACGATGTCAGCCTGCGCAACCTGATCCCCGGCGAGATCGCCAAGGGCTTCGGTTTCTTCCAGTCCAAGCCGGCCAGCGCCTTCTCGCCGGTAGCGGCAACGCCGGACGAGCTGGGCGAGGCCTGGGACGGCGCAAAGCTGCATCTGCCGCTGATCAGCCATCTGAACGGCGACCTGTTCGGCAAGTTGGACTGCGACCTGGACATGACCTCCGATTTCCCGACGTTGATCGCCCATGCCGCCAAGACGCGCCCGCTCTGCGCCGGCACCATCGTCGGCTCGGGCACCGTCTCCAACTACGACCGCAGCAAGGGCTCTTCCTGCATCGCGGAAAGGCGCACGCTGGAGACCATCGAGGACGGCGCGCCGAAAACGCCCTTCATGCGCTATGGCGACCATGTGCGGATCGAGATGTTCGATGCCGAAGGCAAGTCGATCTTCGGCGCCATCGACCAGCATGTCGAACCCTACAAGCCGAAGCACTGAGCTTGCCATGCTGAAGACCTACGACTATCCGGAATTCGATTACCGTCCTTCGGCCGACCAGCAAAGTGGCGCGGGAAAACGCCACCCCGTTGTTATCGCCGGCGGCGGGCCCGTGGGCCTGTCGGCGGCGATCGATCTTGCGGTGCGGGGCCTGGCCGTTGTGGTGCTGGACGAGGACAGGACCGTCAGCATCGGCAGCCGCGCCGTCTGTTATGCAAAGCGCGCGCTGGAAATCTGGGACCGGCTGGGCTGCGCCGACCCGATGGTCGAGAAGGGCGTGATCTGGAAGACCGGCAAGGTCTTCCGGCGTGACCGGGAAATCTACCGCTTCGACCTGTTGCCGGAGCCGGGCCACAAGATGCCGGCCTTCGTCAATCTGCAGCAATATTATCTTGAGGAATATCTGGTCCGCCGCGCCGAAGAGGTCGGTGTCGAGATCCGCTGGCGCGAGAAGGTGACCGCGGTGGAGCCGGCCGAGGACCATGTCCGGCTGACGGTCGAAACACCGCAGGGATCCTACGCGCTGGGGGCCGACTGGCTGATCGCCGCCGACGGAGCGCGCAGCTTCATCCGGCGTGAACTTGGCCTGGAGTTCAAGGGCCAGGTCTTCAACGACCGTTTCCTGATCGCCGACGTGGTAATGAAAGCGGACTTCCCGCCGGAACGCTGGTTCTGGTTCAACCCTCCCTTCGAGTCGTCCAGGATCAGGATACGTGGATTCTTGAGCAGGGTGCGGGCAATCGCCACCCGCTGCTTTTGCCCTCCGGAGAGGGTGACGCCCCGTTCGCCGACCAGCGTATCGTAGCCGTCGGGAAAGACGGT
>JBFFGY010000313.1:0-3587 GCA_041557215.1 Alphaproteobacteria bacterium | reverse complement strand
GGCGGGTGCGCCGCCGGATGGACAGGCTCTCGGCATAATGGATTGCAGCCGTCTCCAACTCGCCCATCAGCATCAGAGTGCCGGCCAGGCGGAAATAGCCGCTGGCAACCTGTTCGCTGTCCGGACCCTCCAGTTCCCGGACGATGGCCAGTGCATCGTTGAAAGCCACCGCGGCTTCGCCAAGGCGCCCCTGCTCGCGCAGCGCCAACCCCATCAGCGACAGTGATTCGGCAACTGCCGGATGCAGGCCGCCATAAAAAGTCAGCCTGTGCTGCAGCGCGCGGCCATGGAACTGCTCGGCCTCGGCAAAGGCGCCGACCTCATAGGCCAGGATGCCCAGATTACTATAGCCGATGCTCCTTCGCGGATCCTCCTCAGGGAACGAATCTGCGATTTCCAGCGCCCTGCGGAATTGCGTTTCGGCCTTCGCGTATTCGCCTTTTTCCAGTGCCTCCACGCCGGCATGCGTCGCGACCTCCCAAGGGTCGGTTTCGGCATGGCCCGGCAACCAGGCAAGAAAGCATATCAGGAAAACCGCCGCCAGCCGGCACAGGGCCAGGCGGCGCCAGGTCTCAGTCATTTTTCCTGCAGCCGCGGCATCAGTTCGACGAAATTGCAGGGCTTGGTGCGCACATCCAGCTGGTAGACCAGGATATCGTCCCAGGCGTCCTTGCAGGCGCCGGTGGAGCCTGGAAGAGCGAAGATGTAGGTGCCCCTGGCGACGGCGCCCATGGCGCGGCTCTGGATGGTGGAGGTTTTGATCTTCTGATAGCTGATCCAGCGGAACAACTCGCCGAAACCGGGGATTTCCTTCTCAGCTACACGGTTCAGCGCTTCCGGCGTGACGTCGCGCCCGGTTACCCCCGTGCCGCCGGTGGAGATGATCACGTCGATCTCCGGATTGTCGATCCATTGCTCCATTTTTTCAGCGATCAGATCCGCCTCGTCGCGAATGATCGCGCGGTCGGCCAGCTTGTGGCCCGCCGCTTCCAGCCGTTCGATAAGGGTATTGCCGGAACGGTCATCGGCCTCGGTCCTGGTATCCGAAACCGTCATGACCGCGATATTTACCGGAAGGAAATCGCGGTTGCCTTCTGTCTGCACGTCAGTTCTCGCTGGTGGTTCCACTAAATGCCACGACCTGCCCGTTCAGCGGGTCGTGCGCACTGTAGACCGGCCAGTCGCCGGCGACAACATCCCTCAGCGACGGGCGCGGCTGGCCCAGACGGTCGCGGTAGATCCAGAAATTGGCCAGAACTTTCTCCACGTAATCGCGGGTCTCGCGATTGGGGATGCTCTCGATGAACAAAAGCGGGTCGTCGCGGAAATCCACGCCCCGACGCCATTTGCGCAAATTGCCCGGTCCGCCGTTATAGGCCGCGACCGCCATGAACAGGTTCTGGCCGGTCTCCGGCGTGTCCAGCAGATGGCGGATATATTTCTGGCCCAGCGTCACGTTCAGTTCCGGGTCGTACAGCTTGTCGCGGCGCCATCCGCGATATCGCTGACCGGAAATGAAGCCGGCGGTGCCCGGCATCAGTTGCATCAGCCCGCGCGCACCCGCGCTGCTCTTGGCCTCTGTCTTGAAATTGGATTCTTGGCGCATCAGTGCGAAAAGCAGCGCACGGTCCACCTGGTATCCGTCCTTCGGCTCCCAGGACGGGATGGGGAACAGTGCGGCATTGAGGCGGTTGCCGTCGCGTTTCTTGGCGATATAGCCGATCTGGTAGGACAGCGCGGCGATCCGCTCGTTATCGGCGTGGGCTATCAGGGTCTGCAGCATACCGGGCGACATGCGCGGCATCACGCGCTTCAGTTCCGCAAGTCCGCGACGTTCCTCACCGATCTGCAGCAACGCCAGACCGCGCCGGGCCGCGCGGATATTCACGACCTGCCGGGCCGCCTCCGTGCTGGCAACGGGCACCTGCCAATCCATGGCATGGTCCAGCGCAAGCGCTTCCTGGCCCAACACGCCGTAGAAGGTCATCGGGCTTGCGGCGGCGTGCTTCAGCATCGGCACCACCCGGTCGGGCTGGCGGCTGACCAAATAGGTGCGCGCCGCCCAGTAGCCGCCGGCGGAAACCAGCCATTCGTCCGCGGACCGGGAATTCGCCACGGCAGCAAACTGTTCGGCCGCAAGACCATGCTGATGCAGGCGCCAGGCGATTAGGCCGGCCCACCAGTGAGCCTCCGGCACCCAGGTGCCCGACCGCTCAGCGGCGCTAAGCGCCAGTTCCAACGCTTTTTCGTTCTTGTCGGCGTGGTAATAGGCTCGCGCGATATCGGCCAGCGCCTCGTCATAGCTGACGGAATCGAAATGGCGCGAGACGCTCTTGGTATCGAGATATTCCAGCGCCTTGGTGGGTGCCCCCATTCGCAGCCAGCGCGCGATGCGCCGCTCGGCATAACGCAAATCCTTGCTGTTGCGCCGGCGTACCGGCGGCGGCGGGGCGGCATTCACCAGTTCCACTTGCTCGGGTTCTGTCTTCGTCCAGGTGACATTCACGGGCGGCCAGCCCGGCTTGCGAGGCCAATTCCAGTTCGCGGGGCGCCGTTTCACCGCCAGCTTGTAAATCCGCTCGGCTTCAGGATGGTCCGCATAGTCGCGCATCCAGTCCTTCAGTTCCTCATAACGGGACCTGTAGGCGCGCGGATGCATATAGCGTTCGAAAAGCACATGCCCCATCAGCAGGCGGTCGGAGAGTTCCTTGATCCGCTTGTCGGCGGCCTTCCACTCGCCGCCTTCCTGGAGACTGAAAATCTCGCGATACAGCCGGGCATCGTTATCGCTGAGAACCGTAAATGTTTCCCTGATGCGCTCGTTGACATAGACATGCTCGTAAGGGATGCCGGCCAGACCCGTCGTGCCGGTTTCGGCAGTTGCACTCATCGGCACGGTGACCGCCAATACCCCCATAACGGCCGCACAAGCCGCTGGGACCAATCGGGATCCAAGGATGAACAATTTGCCCTCCCACCAGGGCGCCCCTCTATGGGGTCCCAGCGAATTAATAAACGTCATGGAATCACAATAAATTGCTGTCGTAAAGAAATCGTATAGAAGGAAATCAGGCCCGCCTTGCGGCCCATCAAAGGAAAACTTCAATATACCGAACCTATTTCTGCCCAATACGGGGCGAAATGTCAGTCTAAATTGTCCAGCCTTTCTCTCAAGGACAGGAAATCCATCCAGCTTTCCCTCTTTTGCGTCGGATTGCGCAACAGATAGGCCGGGTGAAAAGTCGGCATGGCGGGAATCGGCGCATCCAGTCCCTCGCCGTATTCGATCCAGCGCCCCCGCGCCTTGTTGATGCCGCTGTTCAGCCCCAGCACCGTGTTCATCGCTGGCCGGCCCAGCGTCACCAGCAGCCTGGGTCGAACCAGCGCTATATGCCGCCGCACGAAGGGCAGGCAGGCTGCTGTCTCTGCATCGGTCGGGCTGCGGTTACCCGGCGGGCGCCAGAAGATGATGTTGGTGATATAGACCGACTGCTCGTCCAGCCCGATGAAGGACAGCATGCGGTCCAGCAGCTGTCCGCTGGGGCCGACAAAGGGCTGTCCCTCCCGGTCTTCCTCCGCCCCGGGAG
>JBFFGY010000312.1:0-3601 GCA_041557215.1 Alphaproteobacteria bacterium | reverse complement strand
TGGCCTCTTCTTCGGCCGGCGCTTCCTCGGCGGCAGCCTCTTCGGCCGGCGCCTCTTCGGCCGGCGCTTCTTCAGCGGGCGCCTCTTCGGCCGGGGCTTCCTCTGCAGGGGCTTCCTCGGCCGGTGCGGCAGCGGCTTCTTCAGCGGCGGCCGCCGCCTCGGCAGCCTTTTCCTCGGCCTCGCGCAGGCGCTCCTGCGCCTTCGCCTTGGGCTCGCTCTTCTTGGTCTGTTCCGGGATCGCCGGGGCGTCGGCAATGCTGGCCGCACCCAGGAAGCGGGCGACGCGGTCGGAAGGCTGGGCGCCTACCGACAGCCAGTGCTTGATGCGGTCTTCCAGCAGCACAACGCGGTCCGAATGATCCTTCGGCAGCATCGGGTTGTAGGAGCCGACACGCTCGATGAAGCGGCCGTCGCGGGGCATCCGCGAATCGGCGACAACGATACGGTAATAGGGGCGCTTCTTGGCGCCACCCCTGGCAAGTCGAATTCTGAGCGACATATTCGGTTTGTCCTTCAGTCTCTGGGTTACAGTGTTGGTTTCGTGATTGGTTACAACAAGTTAAAAGTATATTTCGATCTATGGGTTGAAGCCGCCACCGGGCATGCCCGGCAGCCCATGCCGCATCAGGCCCTTCTTGCCCATCTTGCCGACCTTCTTCATCATCTTGGCCATCATCAGATGCTGTTTCAGCAGCTTGTTGACCTCCGATACGGAAGTGCCGGACCCCGCGGCTATACGTTTCTTGCGCGAAGCCTGAATGATCTTCGGGTTCTTGCGCTCCTTCGGCGTCATCGACGAGATGATCGCTTCCTGGCGAATGATGACCTTGTCGTCGATCTTCGCCTCGGCCATCTGCTTTTGAACCTTGCTGACGCCGGGCAGCATCGTCATCAGGCCCGACAGCCCGCCCATCTTGCGCATCTGGCGCAGTTGGGACGCCATGTCGTTCAGGTCGATATCGCCCTTCTGCATTTTTCGGGCGAGCTTTTCGGCCTCCTCCTGCTCGATCGTCTCGGCCGCCTTTTCCACCAGGCTGACGATGTCGCCCTGGCCGAGGATGCGGCTGGCGATACGGTCGGGATGGAAATCCTCCAGCGCGTCCAGCCGTTCGCCGACACCGATCAGCTTGATCGGCTGGCCGGTGACGCTGCGCATCGAAAGGGCGGCGCCGCCGCGCGCGTCGCCATCGACGCGGGTCAGCACGATACCGGTCAGGCTGACGCGGCCATGGAAGCCCTCGGCCACGTTCACCGCATCCTGTCCGGTCATGGCATCGGCCACCAGCAGGGTCTCGATGGGCACGGTATTGGCGCTGACGGCGGCAACCTCGTTCATCAACTGCTCGTCAACATGCAGCCGGCCGGCGGTATCCAGCAGCACGACATCGAACCCGCCCAGGCGTGCCGCCTGCATGGCGCGATTGGCGATATCCACCGGCTGCTGTCCGGCGACGATGGGCAGGGTCGCAACGGCGGCCTGCTCACCCAGGGTTTTCAGCTGTTCCTGCGCGGCCGGACGGGCGACGTCCAGCGACGCCATCAATACTTTCTTTTTCTCTTTTTCCTGAAGCCGCTTGCCGATCTTGGCGGTGGTGGTCGTTTTACCCGAGCCCTGCAGGCCGACCATCATGATCGCCATCGGCGGCGGCGCGGCCAGGTTCAGCCCCACGGTCTCGCCGCCCAGCATTTCGACAAGCTGATCGTGGACCAGCTTCACGACCATCTGGCCCGGCGTGACCGAACGCAGGATTTCCGTGCCCTTGGCCTTCTCGGTGACGTCCTCGACCAGTTTCTTGACGACCGGCAGCGCGACGTCGGCTTCAAGCAGGGCCACGCGTAGTTCGCGCAGCGCAGCCGACACGTCGGCTTCGCTCAGCGCCCCGCGCTTGCGTAGCCGATCGAAAATATCGCCAAGCCGTTCTGTCAGCGTGTCAAACATGACCCTGGTCAATTCTCCAACGTAAAGCGCGCCAGTGCGCGAAACTCGCGGACCGGCGGGGCCCCTCGGGACCAAAAGCACAGCATCCTCAATGGAACAGGCTGCGGGCTTGTAACGCTGGCGCGGCGCCAAGTCAAGCGTAAGCGATCGCTTGTCCTCTGCGCTCGACAATCTATATGCCTACCAAAGGCGTAAAATTGCCTTCTTTATTGTGTACAGAGAACAGCGAACACGCTAAGATACCCTTAACCTTCCGATTGAGATGTTGGGATAATATGACCGATTTAAGAGAAACGTCTCTTGAAACCTACGAGCCGGACCCGATCGATATACATGTCGGCACGCGCATCTGGCAGCGCCGGCGTGAAATGGGGCTCAGCCGCCGCGCTCTTGGCGAGATCATCGGTGTCGGCCTGAAGCAGGTTAACAAGTACGAAACCGCGATGAACCGCGTCAGCGCAGGCCGGCTGTACGAAATCGGCCAGGCGCTGGGCGTGCCCGTTGCCTGGTTCTTCGACGGCATTGACGGCGGCGACCCGATTGACGACCCCGTTCCGGGCCTTGAAGAGGGGGCGGCGGACCAGCAGGAGATTCGTGCCTTGCTTGCGGCCTATCATCAGGTGACGGCGGACGTGCGCAGCAAGTTCCTGCGGTTGGTGAGGTCGATAGCCGACGACGAGGGGATCTGAAGGCTGCGCGGTTGACCGCATAGCCCTGTTTCCCAAAAGTCATTGAATACGGTGGACTTCCCGATGGCACTCGCCATATAAGGCGGGGACCGTCGGAGGGTCGACCGCATGATTCCATTCACAAAAATGCACGGGCTGGGTAACGACTTCGTCGTGCTTGATCTGCGGGACGGCATGCCTGTCCCCGATGCCGACGCCGCGCGCAATATTGCCGACCGGCGTCGCGGCATCGGCTGCGACCAGCTCATACTGATCGAAGCGGCCGACATGGCCGGCGCGGACGTGCGCCTGCGCTTCCTGAATGCCGACGGCAGCGAATCCGGGGCTTGCGGTAACGGCACGCGATGCGTGGCTTCCCGATTGCTCGAGGAAACGGGCGCCAACCGACTGGTGCTGCAGACCCTGGCCGGCCGGCTCGAGGCGGTGCCTGCCGCCGGCGGGCAATATACCGTCGATATGGGCGCGCCGAATCTGGACTGGAATGTCATCCCGTTGGCGGAACAGAGCGATACGTTGCACCTGCCCATCGCCCTCGGCCCGCTGGAAGACGCGGTAGCGGTCAATATGGGCAATCCCCATAGCGTCTTTTTCGTGGACGACGCCGAGGATATCGAGCTGGCGACTTTCGGCCCGCAGATCGAACATCATCCGTTGTTCCCGGAACGCACCAACGTAGAGGTGGCAACCGTTGTCGACCGTGCCCGGATCCGGCTGCGCGTCTGGGAGCGCGGGGCCGGCATCACCCTGGCCTGCGGTTCCGGCGCCTGCGCGACTGCCGTCGCGGCCGCCCGTCGCGGCCTGACGGATCGCAAGGTGGAACTGATCATGGATGGTGGGGCGCTGAGCGCGGAATGGAGCGACGATGACCATGTTTTGCTGACCGGGCCGGTCGCGACCAGCTTTACCGGTGTACTGGAAGACTACAACGCCGCATGAGCAACGAGCCCCGCATCCTGACCTTCGGCTGCCGCCT
>JBFFGY010000311.1:0-3604 GCA_041557215.1 Alphaproteobacteria bacterium | reverse complement strand
GCTGCCGCCGGACCCGACGATGGCGACACCGACCATTGTGACGATCACGCCGCCAACCTGAACGCCCGTTATCTGCGTCCGGTAGGCGAGGAAGGCGCCCACCAGGATGAACATCGGTATCGACCCCTGGAGAATGCCGATATTCACCGCCGTCGTGAAATGCGCCGCCACATAGAAGAGGGCGTTGAACGAGGTAAAGCCCAGGATTCCCAGCATTGCCACGGCAAACAGATGCGGCCGCAGCGCCGGCCAATCCCGGCGGATATGCTGCCGGGCGAACAGCGCCAGCAGCAGCGAGACGCCCAGCCAGCGGGCGGTGACCAGCGCCATCGGCGATATTTCACCGACCGCCATCCGCCCGAACACGGCGTTACCGCCCCAGCAGAGCGCGGTGAAGGAAAGCAGCAGATAGGCCCGCAAATTGGTGCGGGCCTGTGCCGCCGCATCCGGCCCGGCGGTCATCCGCGCAAGGGATGCACGAAGCCGACGATATCCATAACCTCTTCCAGGATCGGCCGGGTCATCGCGCAGGCGCGGTCGGCACCGTCCCGCAGGATCGCATCGATATGCTGCGGCTCGGCCACCAGACGCTTCATCTCGTTGCCGATCGGACCAAGCGATTCGACACAGACCTCCGACAGGATCTGCTTGAATTCGGAGAACTGCTTGCCACCCACCTCGGCCAGGGCCTGCTCGACCGATTTGTCGGTCAAGGCGGCGTAGATACCGATCAGGTTGGCGGCCTCGGGCCGGTCACCCAGCCCCGCTACCTCGGACGGCAGCGGCTCCGGGTCGGTCTTGGCCTTGCGGATTTTCTTGGCGATCTCGTCGGGGCCATCGGTGAAATTAATGCGGCTATAATCCGACGGGTCCGACTTCGACATCTTGGCAGAGCCGTCGCGCAGCGACATGACGCGCGTCGCCGTGCCGAGGATCAGAGGCTCGGTAATCGGGAAGAACTCGACGCCATAGTCGTTGTTGAACTTCTGCGCGATGTCGCGCGCCAGTTCCAGATGCTGCTTCTGGTCCTCGCCCACCGGCACATGAGTGCCCTTGTAGGCCAGGATGTCGGCGGCCATCAGGTTCGGATAGGCGTAAAGGCCCACTGAAGCGTTCTCACGATGCTTGCCCGCCTTCTCCTTGAACTGGGTCATCCGGTTCAGCCAGCCCAGCCGCGCCACGCAATTGAAGATCCAGGCCAGTTGGGCGTGGTCGGGGTTCTGGCTCTGGTTGAAGACGATATTCTTCTTCGGGTCGATGCCGGCGGCGATCAGCGCGGCCGTGACCTCGCGGGTGGATTTGCGAAGCTCTTCCGGATCCTGCCAGACCGTGATCGCATGCAGATCGACCACGCAGTAGATGCATTCGTAGTCATGCTGCAGATTAACCCAATTGCGGACGGCGCCGAGATAGTTGCCGAGATGCAGGTTTCCGGTGGGCTGGATGCCCGAAAAGATCCGGTTCATGGGTTTGGACTCCGTGAACGATTGAGAGGGCCGGGGATTCGGCTGAGGCGGGTTTATCGCCGCTTCCCGGGGCCGGGTCAAGCAGCCTTACGGAGGTTCCTCCAGACTGGAGGAACCCCTGTCATCGCGACCGGCGACGAAGGAGGTATGCTAGCTGTCGGACTTCTTCGGCGGCACCGGCTTGGCCCTGGCGCGACGCGGTTTCTCGGATCGTTTCGGCCGAGCGGGCGTGCTCGGCGCGGCGGGCGCCGGCGTCGGGAATTGCAGGATCTTGTTGTCGTCGCGGCTATGCGCAACGCCGCCAACCGCAATGGCATTGACCAGTGGCGATCGCACCGCCGGGTCGAAGGCTGCTGCCCCCCCATGGCGATAGCGGGCCAGGCTGGATGGCCGGCGACGATAGATCCACAGATCTGACATTCCTACTTCCCCTCGGGAACCCATGAGTTATTGGTTAGCTGGACATATGAGGCCGTGGCCCCTCTGAGTCCACATAAAAGCAGAATTTATTTTCAATCCGGTTAACGGACTTGCGGCGAACCGGCCAATCCGCCAATTTCAACCCGCGCGATTCGCGCGCCCGTAAATCGAACGGACCCTCCTACCGTGGAAAGTGTTTTTGACGCCATCCTGCCGGTCTTCGGCATCATGATTCTCGGCTACCTGGCCGCGCGACTGGGCTTCATGGAGGAATCGGCGATCGACGGGCTGTCTAAATTCGTCTTCAATTTCGCGGTACCGCTGTTGCTGTTCCGAAAGCTGGCACTGGCCGGACTGCCCAACCCGATCCCCTGGGAGTTGCCGATCGCCTATTACGGCGGGGTCTTCGCCATCTTTCTGATTACCGCGGTTTTGGGTGTCAGCCTGTTCCGGCGGGGGCCGGCGGAGTCGATCTCCTATGGCGCCGCCAGCTGCTACGGCAACGGAATTCTGATCGGAATTCCCATCGTGCTGGCAACCTACGGCGACAAGGCATCGGTTCCGCTGTTCATCGTCGTCGGCATTCACACGCTGGTCCTGGTGCCGGCAATTTCGCTCGGCTATGCCGTTGCCGGCGGCATTAAACGGGGGCTGGCCAGCGCATTGGGAGATATCGCCAGCGACCTCGTTCGCAATCCCATTCTGATCGGCATGGCCGCGGGCTTGTTTTATGGCCGATATGGTCCCGCCCTGCCGCAAATACCCAGCGAAACCATGCGACTGCTCGGCGAGGCCTCCATGCCGGCGGCCCTTTTCGCGGTCGGCGGCACTTTGGCGCGATACAGCATCGGCGGCCAGATCGGCCATGCCGTCGCGCTTTCCCTGATAAAGCTTACCTTGCTGCCCCTTGTCGTCTGGCTTCTGGCGACGGCGGCTCTCGGCCTTCCCCATCTGTGGACCCAGGTAGCGGTATTGCTGGCGGCCCTGCCCAGCGGAGTCACCGCTTTCCTGTTCGCCGACCGCTATGGCGCGGCCAAGAATACGGTCACCACGACCATCGTACTGTCCACCTTTATGGGGTTGGGAACCATACCGGTGACGATCTGGCTGGTCGGCGCATAATATCCCCCGCCTTTATTGATTCTTTACTCTGTGAGGCATATTCTGCCCCGGTCATGATCAGTCGACGCAACATTGTCTTCGGGACGCGAATTAGCCTCCCGGTCCCTCAAGGGGGCCGGGCATCGCTGAATTCGCTTGAACCCAGGACATATGAGGTTGCGTCCGATGTTTCTAGAATCGACTGAGCGCGCGTACGCGCCGAAGACCACAAAGACCACCGCCTGTTTTTCCGTCACCGCCAACGCCGAGCCCGGCGTCATGCCGCGTGTGCTGGAACTGTTTGCCAAGCGTGGGCTGGTGCCCAGCCTCTGGCACAGCAAGGTTGCCCCGACCGGCGAACTCACCATCGATCTCCAGATGGACGGGATGGAAGCGCCGCTCGCCCGGCAGATCGCACAGTCGCTGCGGCAGGTCTGGGGTGTTTCCACCGTCTTGACCGCCGAAAAGGGATAAGGGCCGAATGGCCTTCCTCGACCATATCCGCCACGCCAACACCTGGAGCCGGGCCGATTTCAGGCCTTTCGCGGTGGCCGGCATCGTCGTCGGGCATGTCAGGCTGGATCGAGTAGAGAGGCTACGCTCCTTTCCCGATATTT
>JBFFGY010000310.1:0-3610 GCA_041557215.1 Alphaproteobacteria bacterium | reverse complement strand
CGTAATCCTGGCGATTACGTCGTCGAGATCCCTGTGTTCCGATATCAATTCCTCCAGCTGCCGCTGGAGTTCTTCCCGATCGACCGATTCATTCATGGATAAAGCCGTACTAGTTCTCGTCGGCAATAGTATCTAGAATCCTCGTTTGAAGAAAGACCTCCCGGCTGTCGGCAGGAGAAAATGATGCGACTGGGCGTGCTTACTAGCGGCGGCGACTGTGCCGGGCTGAACGCGGTGTTGCGAGCCGTGGTCCGCCGGGCAGTACAGGGATATGGATGGGAGGTTCTCGGTATCGAACAAGGCACGCAGGGGCTGTTGGACAGACCGCCCCGGGCCATGGCCATGGGGCTGGATATCTTTGATGGCAGCCTGATGCGCCAGGGGGGGACGATCCTGGGTACGACCAACAAGGGAGACCCTTTCGCCTATCCGATGGCCGACGGGTCGGTCAAGGACCGGTCGGCGGAAGTCATAGAAGGACTCAGGCTCCTTGGGATCGAGGCGCTGATCGGGATTGGCGGTGATGGCAGCCAGGCGATCCTTCGGAGGCTGGCGCAGCAGGGGGGATTCGGTCTCGTTACCATTCCGAAAACCATAGACAACGATGTCGCAGAGACCGAAGTGGCGATCGGGTACGACACAGCGGTTTCCGTCGCGACCGAGGCGCTTGACCGTCTGCAGCCGACCGCGGCCAGCCATAGCCGCGTCATGGTACTTGAAGTGATGGGCCGCGATGCTGGGCATATTGCACTTGTGGCGGGCATCGCCGGCGGGGCCGACGTGATTCTGATTCCGGAAATTCCCTGGGCCATGGACTGCGTTGCCAGACAGATCGAATCCGTGCGCCGACAGGGGCGGAATTTTGCGCTGGTCGTCGTAGCGGAAGCCATCAGGACGGAAGAGGGGGACGCGATTGTCCAAAGCGCCGAGGGCGAACAGAAGCGTTATGGCGGGGTAGGCCATTATATCGGAGAACGGATCGCCGAGGAGACGGGGGCCGAAGTGCGGGTTACCGTATTGGGCCATATCCAGCGGGGCGGAACGCCCGGGACGCGCGATCGCCTTATGGCGGCGGCCTTCGGCGTTCATGCCGTGGATCTTGTCGCTGCGGGAAAGTTCGACCGCATGGTCGCCTGGCGCGCTCGGCAGGTAATCGACGTTCCCATCGCGCAGGCCATCGCACGACCGCATCTGGTCGACCCTGAAGGCCCGGTCGTGCGTACGGCGCGAGGGTTGGGAATCTGCCTGGGCGACCGATGATGGCGCTCAGTGAGCATCCGTTCTGGACATGGTCGCTCGAAGTCTATGCCCGTCCGGGTGTCGAGCAGATATTGCTGGATCTTCAGGACCGGCTGGGCCTTGACGTCAATATGGTTCTGTTCGCCTGCTGGAGTGGGGTTGAGCGGTTCGGCCCGCTTTCCGATAGCGAATGGGAGGCGCTTATTGCCGGCACGACCGAATGGCGAGGCAAGGTAGTCGCGCCGCTTCGCGGCATACGCCGATTTCTGAAGCGCGATGAGGAACAAGACGACGTCGATTCCCTTCGCGGCAAGATCAAGCAATTGGAACTGGAAGCGGAGCGGGTCATGCAGCAGAAAATCGTCCGGATGACAGAGCACCTGCGGGAAGGGCGCGGAAGGTCGGGCGATCCCGTCGAAATGACGCTGGCGAGCCTTGAGGCATACATCGCGGCCGCACGTGTCGTGGCGTCGGACAAGGATTGGGTTCTACTGTCGTCTCTGGCGGAAGGGTGTTGCGGCCAGTCCCGTTGAAAACCCGTTTGGTCCGAGAAGGGCAAAAATTTGATTGGAAGCCTGATGACAGCATGGCCGAAAACAGGTATTGTTGTTTTTGAAATGTCGTATGAGATCGACACATCAATATCCCAACCAAAATTCGGTTGCCCGGCGGGGCACCCAAACGGCGGAGATCAACTTCGCCGAGGAATGGCCTGCGCGCGTACCAGGCATGGACGGCGTGCGGGTGGATTCCGCATTATTGGCGAGGCACGGAGTTGGATCGAAGGAGTGAGAGACCACTAACAGAAAGGGAGTGACGCCATGTCGCTTGTAGATCGCGTAAAGACGCTTCAGGAAAAGAAAGAAGACCTCGAAAAGCTTCTGGAAGTGGAAGAAGGCAGGCCAATGCCGGACAACATACTTGTCCACGATCTCAAACGACAAAAACTGGCAATCAAGGATGAAATCGAACGTCTGAACCATCCCTGAAAATGTAGGGATCGATCCGCCCGGCCAGCACCGCCGGCAAGGCGCCGGCAAGAGATGGCCCAGGGCCTGGAGGTTGAAATTTGCGCGAGGACCCCGATCGACGGGTGTCCTCGCCGTGTTTCGGGGCCTCGCAGACCGTTACTCGCCGGCAGCGGTGCTCCAGGAAGAAGGGCCTGTCGTACTGGGCCCTTTCTTGTTTTCCGGTGAAGAGGCAAATAATCGCCAGCACCAAATGCAAGACGACCCGGCCTTTTTCAGGCCGGGCCGAATTGTGGGGAAGCGGTATTATTATCAGTTCCACTTGGCGTCCTGACGCCTGCTGGCGCCATGGCGCCTAAGCGCCGCAAAGGAAATATGGCATAAGTCGCGGCTGTGGACAAACAAAAAATTAACCATAAGTCTTAACTGTTTTGTTGCCTAAAGACTTCCAGCCCTCTCCCTAAGTACGTATTTCTGTACTTTGCCGGTAGAAGTCTTTGGTAATAAACCGAAAACGACGGTCTTCGGGCATTTGAAATGAGCCATGTTTTCCCTACAGAAGGCGATGATTTCCTCTTCCGAAATCTTTGCGCCGTCTTTTAAAGTCACGAATGCACAGGGAGTTTCGCCCCATTTTTCGTCCGGTCGGGCCACCACCGCAGCCTCGAGAACGGCTGGATGGCGGTATAGAACTCCCTCCACCTCGATGGTCGATATGTTCTCCCCGCCGGAAATAATTATGTCCTTTGCCCGGTCGCGCAGCTCGATATAGCCATCCTCATGCATGACGCCCAGATCGCCGGTGTGGAACCATCCCCCTCTGAAGGCTTCCCTGGTTGCGTCCGGGTTCTTGAGGTAGCCCTTCATGACGATATTGCCACGCATGAAGACCTCGCCCATGGTCTTGCCATCGCGCGGCACGGGCTCCAGGGTGGCAGGGTCGGCGACCATGAGATCTTCCAATACCGCGTAACCGACGCCCTGGCGCGATTTCAGTGTGGCCTGGCGTTCAATCGGCAGCAGGCTCCATTCATCATGCCAGGCGCACACGGTTGCGGGCCCGTAAACTTCGGTCAGGCCGTATACGTGGGTAATGTGGAATCCCTGCTCTTCCATGCGCTGCAGAACCGTGGCCGGGGGTGGCGCGGCCGCGGTCATAACTTCCACCTTGTGGGGCAGGACTGCGCCACGCTCGGTATCCCTGGCGTTGATCACCATATTCAATACGATCGGCGCGCCGCAGAAGTGGGTAACGCCGCTTTCATGAATTGCCGAAAAGATGTTATCGGCGCTCACCTTGCGCAGACAGACGCTTGTTCCCGCCACGGCCGCAAGTGTCCAGGGAAAGCACCAGCCGTTGCAGTGGAACATCGGCAGGGTCCACAGGTAAACGGGGTGCGGCG
>JBFFGY010000309.1:0-3625 GCA_041557215.1 Alphaproteobacteria bacterium | reverse complement strand
TCGATCTGCCGCAGCGCCTGCCCCAGAAGCCTGTATGAGGCCAGCTTGTCGCCGGCTCTCATCATCGCGGTGGTGGCGATCCAGGGCAATGCCGGATCGATCCCCAGCTTGCCGGCCAGGTTGGCGCGAAGCGAGCTGCGCTGTGTGGCCAGGGCGGCGGCCGGACCCGTGTCCATGAAGGGCGCGATATGGTGGATCCGCTCGTCGCCGCCCAGCAGGTCCCGCATACATACCGCATCGGCGGGATTGAGGCAGATGACACAGGATGCGCGCCTGATTGCCTCCGCCACCGCATCGTGACCTTCCGCCCAGGGTCCGCGGGCCTGTTTCGGCGCGTGGCTTGCCTCCGCTACGGCATAGGGAATCCGCAATGCTTCGGCCACGGCGGGCCCGATCCAGTCCGGCGCCTTGTGGTAAAGATGGTAGGTGAACCAGAGGTCTGGCGGCGCTGCGCTGTTCTTCGCGATATATCTTGCGGCAAGCGCTTCGCCGGCGCGGCGTATTCGCTGTTGGTGGGCGCTATCGCCCCTGCCCTCGTAACTGCGCAGGCGCGACGCGACATCGACCCTGTGGCCGGCTTTGCGCAGCGCGCGCAGGAACAGGCGAGAAATTTCGCGGTCGCCCGAGGGAACCGGATGGCTGGCGGGCTTCAAAGGCGAATAAAACGCTATTCGCATGCAGCCATGCTCTCCTTGCCAGTCTCGACACCAAGCAAAGATGCGATGCCGGCGATATTGCCGTTCAGGGTAAACCCGGCCCGGACGCGGCCGGCCGCGGCCACGCCAAGGGTCTGGCGCAGGCCGGGGTTTTCGATCAGGCGCTGCATGGCGTCTGCCAGCGCCCCAGCATCGCCAGGCTCGACCAGCAAACCCGTCTGCCCATCCTCCACCAGCTCGGGGATCCCGGAGACCCTTGTCGCCAGCAGGGGAAGGGCCTGGCTTGCTGCTTCCATCAGCACGTTGGGCAGGCCGTCGCGGTCGCCATCCTTGCCAACCTTGCTGGGCAGCACGAACAGATCCGCCCTCCTCAATTCCTCCAGCACCCTTTCCTGCGGCTGCGCGTCCAGCCAGTCGATGCGGTCAGTCAGGCCGAGCCTTTCAGCCTCGGCCTTCAGTTTGCTTATGTTCGCGCCGCCGCCGATATGCCGGAACCGCCAGTGCACGTCACCGCGGAGAAGGGCCAGCGCCGCCAACAGGTCGTCATAACCCTTCTTTTCCACCGCCCGTCCAACCGAAAGAATGACGGCGGGGGCCGCCGGGTCGTTACCGTCATGGGCGGGGCGGGCACTGCCGGGTGGCGGGAAACGGTCGAGGTCCAGCCCGTGATAGACCAGCGAGACCTTTCCGGGATCGGGGGCAAGTTCGGCGAGCCGCCGATGGCCCGCGCGGGTGCAGGTAACCGCCCAGGCTGCATCTGCCAGCTTTTCCGCGATCTCCCAGTCCGGCGAGGTCCAGATATCCTTGGCGTGGGCGGAACAGCTCCAGGGCAGCTCCCGCATGGCCGCGGCGTAGCGCGCCACCGACGCCGGCGTGTGGATGAAATGGGCATAGAGATGCGTGATTTCGCCCGGCAGCTCGGCGGCCAGAACGCAGGCCTGGCCAAAACGTCGAATGCGATTGCGGGTCGGGTCGCGGGCCAGGTCGGCGCGCCAGTCCGCATAGGCCCTGTCATACCCCGGCAATTTGCGGGCCGCTGTGAACCCGCACCAGACCCGTAACGGCTCGTCGTGCAGATATTCGGGGAGGTAATCCACCGGCGCGCTGATTTCCCGGTGTACCGGATGAACAGCCTTGTCGGTGGGATGGCGTAGCGACACGATTCTGAGATCGAGTCCGCGGCGCTGCAACTCGAGAATTTCCTGTGCGATGAATGTCTCGGACAGGCGGGGATAACCTTTCAGGATAACGGCAACCGCTGTCACGCCCTTTGCCGCTCCGACTCCGGACCGAGAAATACCCGGGCCTTGCCGCGTTGACCAGTCAACAACCAGTCGGTCAACTGGTTGACCGTATTCAGCCCGTCCAGCATGCCCGGCTTCATTGCCGCCGAAGGTTTGGGCTGACTGGCGAGCAACCGTAGCGCCGTCGCCATGTCGGAGGGCCGGCGCACCCCGTCATTCACCAGCATCCGGGTCAATCCCATGTCCTGGGCCCTTGCGGCCCGGATATATTGTTCCTTGCGCGGTATGGTCCGGGGCATGATGAGCCCCGGCTTGTCGAAGGACAGGATCTCGCAGAAGGTATTGTAGCCGCCCATCGCGACCACGCCGACGGCCCGGTCGATCAGGCTTTCCATATGGGCGTCGAATGTAATGACCTCGACATTGGCCAACCGGTCGGCGCGCTCCAGGAACTCCGCCTGGCTCTCCGAAGCCATGAAGGGGCCAAGCACAAGAAGCGCCGGACAGGGAAGGTTGGGATCGGTCTCGTAGGCGCTGAGTACCCAGTCCACCATTTCCTGGCCATCACCGCCACCGCCAGGGGTGACCAGAACATAAGGTCCCTCGATCTTGGCAAGCGGTGAATGCGTCGGCGCCTCCGCCGGCAGCTCGCGCCGCAGGTAGCCGGTAAAACGCATCTTGTCGCGGATCAGCTGCGGCAGGCCCAGTCCGGCCAGCGGATCGCAGACCTGCGGGTCTCCATAGACCCAGATTTCGTCATAAAGATCGCGCAATGCCGGCAACGCTCGCTTGCGTGCCCATTCGGAGCGCAGCGTCGCAGGCTCGTCCAGCACGTCTCGCAGGCCCAGGACGAGCGGCGTCCCTTTGGCCTTCAGCAATTCGAGGGTGCTAGACACTTCCCCGCGAAGGCCCAGCGGCTCCTTGTCGACGATGAAAAGGTCCGGATCGAAGGCCTCTGCGGTGTGCTGGACGATGGAGGCCCTGATGGCCAGCGTTTCCTCAATATCGATATGCAGCGCGAGCGAGGTGTAGTCGCCATTGCGCAGCTTGATGACGCCGGGGACGCGCACGAAATCCACGCGCGCCCGAAAATCGAAATTCCCGATGATCGGCGATCCCGAAAGGATCAGCACGGACATGTTTCGGTCGTTTCCGACCAGCGAATGCGCGATCGCCCTGCACCGACGCAAATGACCCAGCCCGAAAGTGTCGTGGCTGTAGATCAGTACGCGTGTGTCCTTATGCCTGCCCATTACAAGCTCCCAGCCTGATTGTGGGTATCCCCGTGGCGGATTGTACGTTCACACGGAACAACTATTGCACGGCATCGGTGCCCGCCGGAAGAATCTTTTTTAATAATTTGTTAGCATCGCTTTGGGTTTTACCGCAGAGTGGGCTAACATCGGGTCAGGCGGGTGGCTGACAGGGGGCCGGTTGGGCGGAATGGAACCAACCATCTTCAAGTACATAATCCGGTACAGCAAGCTGCAGCAGCTTTGGCTGCTGGGCGTCATCGCGCTGTCCTACCCGTTCCTGTATCTGTCGCTCGACATGCCCAAGCTGATCGTCAACCGGGCGATCGGCGACGTCACACAGGCGCCGCCCGATTTCTACGAAATCCCGATCTTCGGGTTTTCGCTGGTCCAGCTGGAGGTGGACCAGCTCGATTTCCTGTTCCTGCTCAGCAGCATCTATCTGGCGCTGGTGCTGATCAACGGCATGCTG
>JBFFGY010000308.1:0-3629 GCA_041557215.1 Alphaproteobacteria bacterium | reverse complement strand
GGGTCATCCTGATGGCTAGCCGCGAGCTGGCCCGGCTCGCCACCGCGCCCGGCGATTACGTCCGCATCTATTCCGACCTGCTGTCCGCCTGCGACAAGCCGGTGATCCTGCATTGGCTTGGCGACATGTTCGATCCGGCGCTGAAGGGCTATTGGGGCGCCGACGATTTCGCGAGCGCGATGGAAACGGCCCTCGAGGTGATCGAGCGCAACCAGGCGAAGGTCGACGGCATCAAGATCTCGCTGCTCGACAAGGACAAGGAAATTACCATGCGCCGGCGCCTGCCCGCGGGCGTAAAAATGTACACGGGCGACGACTTCAACTACCCAGAACTGATCGAGGGAGACGACGAGGACTTCTCCCATGCGCTGCTGGGCATCTTCGATCCGCTCGCTGCCGCTGCGGCCGACGCGGTATCGAAACTTGGCAAGGGCGATCTCGCCGGCTTCCGTGCGACGCTCGACCCGACGGTGCCATTGGCGCGTCTGATCTTCCGGGCGCCGACCCAATATTACAAGACCGGCGTGGTGTTCCTGGCCTGGCTGAACGGCATCCAGGATCATTTCGTCATGCTCGGCGGCGCGCAGGCTATGCGGCCGCTGCCCTATTTCACCGAGGCCTTCAAGCTGGCCGACGGATGCGGGCTGTTGCGCGACCCCGAGCTGGCGGTAAACCGGATGAAGCGGCTGCTGTCGCTTTACGGTTTGTGAGGGCGGCCATGCGGGACTTCGCGATGGATCATTCGGCGCTCGCCCTCAATACCGGCAGTCTGGGTCATAACCTGGACGGCTGCGGCGCCGGCTGGCCGCCGGAAAAGGTGATTGATGCCTGTGCAGAGCGCAGCTTCGGGGCAATTACATTCTGGCGGCGCGAAATCGGCAAACGCGGTATCGAGATCGGCGAGCGCGTGCGCGCCGCCGGGATGGACGTCTGCGGACTGGCCCGCACCCCGTTCCTGGTCGGCCCCTTGGCCCCACCGACCCGTGCCGAGGTAATGGACGATTTTTACGCCTCGATCGACATGGCAGCCGATCTCGGTGCGCCGGTGCTGACCATAGTGGTCGGCGGCATTATCGAGGGCAGCCATTCGATGCGGGAAAGCCTGCGCCAGGTGACGGAAATCGTCGCCGAAGCCGTGCCCAGGGCGGCCGGGGCCGGCGTGCGCTTGGCGCTGGAGCCGTTGAACCCCGTCTATGGCGGCGACCGGTCCTGCCTGGTGACGGTGCGCGACGCGGTCGATATCTGCGAGGCGATCGGCGACCCGGCTGTGACCATTGCCGTCGATGTCTATCACGTCTGGTGGGACCTCTCTCTGGCGCAGGAACTCAAACGCGCCGGGCCCGAGCGGATTGCCGGTTTTCACCTTTGCGATTGGCTGGCCGAAACGACGGACGTCCTGCTCGACAGGGGCATGATGGGCGATGGCGTGGCCGATTTGAAATCGATCCGCCAGGCAGTCGAAGACGCCGGTTACGACGGATATTGCGAGGTGGAGGTCTTCTCGGCCGACGATTGGTGGAAACGCGACCCGGCGGAGGTTCTCGATGTTATGGTCGAGCGCTTCCGGACGGTCTGTTAGGGGGGGCGATGATATCTGAACAGAAAACCGCAACCGCCGTGTCGCCGCCCGCCCCGCTGACTGTCACGGGTGAGACCCGCCTCTATGTCGTGATCGGCGACCCTATCGCGCAGGTCCGCTCGACCCATCTTTACAACAGCCTTGCCGCCGAAGGCGGCCATGACGCTGTGTTCGCGCCATTGCAATTCTCAGCCGAGGAATTCGAAACCGCTATCTCGGCATTGCGCATTTTCAAGAATCTTGCCGGGATCATTCCGACGATTCCGCACAAGACGCGCATGCTGGACATGGTGGATGAGGCCCGCCCCAGGGCGCGCATGGTCGGCGCCGTGAACTCGATCCGCGTCGAACCCGACGGCCGCTGGATTGGCGAGGCCTTCGACGGCGTGGGTTATGTCGAGGGATTGAAGGCCAACGGCTACGACCCGAAGGGCATGAGCATGCAGTTGCTGGGTGCGGGCGGGGCGGGTGCTTCGATGGCCTTCGCGCTGGCCGAGGCCGGAATCTCCCACCTGCGGATTTTCGATATCGATGGCGACAAAGCGGAAAAGGTCGCGGCCGGTCTGGCGGAACATTTCCCCGGCCTCGGTGTCGAGCTGGGGCCGGCCGACCCGAAGCGGGTCGATATCGTCGCAAACGCGACGCCGATGGGAATGGATCCGTCAGATCCGCTGCCGGTCGACCCGGGCCTTCTTGTTCCGGGTCAACTGGTTACCGACATGATCATGAAACCGCCGGTGACGCCGCTTCTGGAAGCTGCCGCGGCGAAGGGATGCCCGACGGTCAGGGGGTATGAGGCGCTGAAAGGCCAGGCCACCGCCAACATGGCCTTTTTCGGGTTCAGTTAAGTTCGGAAAACTTGCATGAGGAGGAACATTAGGCGACATTTGCACATCGAGTATGCACTGACTTCTTTCCATTCCCTGCGCCGGGTCAGTGAACAGAAGAACTAGGGGCGCACGAATACAATACGCACAGAATTCCAGGAGGAAACAGACAATGCGTTCAATGCTTTCCAGACTTGTTATGCCGACGGCGGCGGGCCTTGCGGCTCTGACGCTGGCTTCGGCGGCACAGGCCGACAAGATCGTCCTTCATGGCGCCAGCCAATTCGACGAGAAACATGCCTTTACCCGGCTGATGCGCAAGTTCGAACAGCTGACCAAGCTCTATTACAGCGGCGAGCATGAGCTCGAGTTCGTCATGCATCTGAACAGCGAACTGGGCCTGGAAAAGGACTATGTCGCTTACATGAACCAGGGGATTTCGGTCGACTACGCGGTCGCCTCGCCGTCGCACATGTCGACCTTCTCCAAGATGGCGACCCTGCTGGACCCGCCGATGCTGTATCGCGACGCCGGCCATTGGAGCAAGGTCCTTTCCGGTGACGTGCTGCAGCCGGTCGTCGACGACATTTACAAGCGTGCGGACATCCTGCTGCTGGGCTATGGCGGCGGCGGCGTGCGCCATCTGATCGTCAACAAGCCGGTCACCAACATGGCCGAGATCAAGGACGTGCCGATCCGCGTGATGGGCGCCCCGATTCAGACCAAGCTGTTCAACGCCTTCGGCATGTCGCCGAACGTAATCGCCTATTCGGAAGTCTATAACGCGATCCAGACCGGCGTTATCGACGCGGCCGAGAACGAAGCCGCGGGCATCCGCCAGATGAAGTTCTATGAAGTCGGCCCGAACATCTCGATGACGGCGCATTCGATCACGGTCCGTCCGCTGGCCATCAGCGGCAAGACTCTTCGTCGTCTGCCGGAAGACCTGCAGGCCGCGATCATCCAGGCCGGCAAGGACGCCGGCACCTACGGTCGTGTCATCGAGCTCACCGAGGGTGAGACCATCATGAAGGAGATGGAAGAGCAGGGTAAGCTGAAGACGATCCCCTTCACCGAGCGCCAAAAGCTCATTGAAGCGGCCACGCCGGTCCTGAAAGAATACTTCGCCGAGGTTGGCGCCGCCGACCTCTATGAAGCCATTCAGGCCGTGAAGTAAGCTGCTTCCCGAGACGAGGTAACTGATGCCGGCGGCTTCAACGCCG
>JBFFGY010000307.1:0-3631 GCA_041557215.1 Alphaproteobacteria bacterium | reverse complement strand
TCATCCGCATCCGCAGCCGCAAGGGCTGAAGTTGCTTGCCAATCCCGCGCCCGCCTCGCCAAGACGCATTGCGATGTGGGATCATGATTCAAGGCGCGGCGGCAATTCGCCGATACGGTCGTTGCAATACTTGCCCTCGAACACGCCCAGCGCCAGCATTTCCGCGGGCGTGAACCGCGGGGTAAAGGCGGGATCGAAGTATTCCCCGTGCGGCGCCGCAATGCGATAGCGATAGCTGCCCTGCATCCGGTCCTCGACCGAAACCCAATCGCCGATTTCATACATGACCGCCCATATAGGGCGTCAGGCCGCGGGGTCGAGCTTCAATTCACCTCCAGCGCACGGCCCCGGTTCCACGGCGCGTAGCTCAGGATGCGGGCGATGGTGCCGCGGTCGAAGAAAACCACCATGGCGGTGCCGCCGAACAGCGCCAGGTACCACCAGAAGCCGATTGCGGGCCACAGGCCCGGCAGGGTGAGCAGAAGATAGACGAAGCGCGTCTGCACCGCGAAGGCGGTGAGACTTGATTTCTGTGCGGCCTTCCAGGCGAAATTCAGTACGCTGACCGCGACCACGCCGTGATAGCCGGGCAACCATCCGGCAAGAGCCGCGACGATCAGCGCCAACGTCACCGCCCAGAACCACCAATCGAGGCTTCTCGGGAAGATCTTGAAAGTCATGGCGCGCCCTTCCGCTGCCCCGCAATTCTTCAGGGCGATGCTAGCCGGCCACGCCGGCTGGCGCTTTGATTCAAGTCAGGAGGCGTACAAGTAAAGGGCTGAAAGACCGGCGCGACCTCATACTTCGAGACGGCGCGAAGCGCCTCCTCAGCATGAGGACATCAAGATTGTTGGAGCCTCATGCTGAGGAGGGCCCGAAGGCCCGTTTCGAAGTATGAGGTTGCTCGGCGGTGTTGCCTCAATAGCCCAGCGCGCAGCCGTCTTTGCGGTGTTCGGAGCCGGCCGACAGCACGCCCTTCTCGCGATCGATCAGGATCATCTGGCCGCCGCCCAGCGGTGCCGGGGCGAAGTTCAGCTTGTGGCCCAGGGCCTGCAGGCCGGCATAGGTCGCCGCCGGGAAGGTCTTCTCGATATTGACCAGGTCGCCGGTGGCGAAGACGCGCGGCATGGAGATCGCGGCCTGCGGGTCGAGGCCGAAATCGATGACGTTGGTCAGCACCCGGGTATGGCCGTAGGGCTGGTAGTCGCCGCCCATCACGCCATAGGACGAGACGGCTTCCGCGCCGCGGGTCAGCATGCCGGGCATGATGGTGTGAAGCGGGCGCTTGGACGCGCCCATGCGATTCGGGTGGTTCGGATCGATGCGGAAGCTCTCGCCGCGATTCTGGAAATGCACGCCGGTCTGCGGGCAGAGGATACCGCTGCCGAAGGAATGGTAGACCGAGTTGATGAAGCTGACCGCGTTGAGGTCCTTGTCCACCACGCTGATATAGACGGTGTCGGAGGTCTTCAGGCCCAGGTCCGGTATATCCGGCATGGCGCGGTCGAGCGAGATATTGGCGCGCAAGGACGCCGCCCATTCCTTGGAGACGAGCTGTTCATGGCTGACCTTCAGCGACCGCGGATCGGAAATCGCGGAATCGCGCACGGCGAAGGCGATACGGCCCGCTTCCATTTCCAGATGAGTGCGCTCCACCGACAGCGGATCGTACTGCGCGAGGTCGAAGCCTTCCAGGATGTTCAGCATGATCAGGGCCGTGGCGCCCTGGTTATTCGGCGGGATCTGGTGGATGGTGTAGCCGCGGTAATCGGTGGTGATCGGGGTGACATAGTCGCCCTCGGCCGCCGCGAAATCCTCGACCGTGTGAAGCCCGCCCAGGGATTTCAGCTTGGCCGCCATGGCCTCGGCCACCGGTCCCTCGTAGAAGCCGGCGCGGCCCTTTTCGGCGATGGTTTTCAGCGTCTCGGCAAGCTTCGGCTGGACATGGATCTGGCCTTCCTCGGGCACCTTGCCGCCGGGCAGGAAGACCGCCTTGGCGTCCGCATCCCAGGAAACGGTCTGCACCGCCTGCAGCCAGTCGTAGCGGACCCGTGCATGCACGGCATAGCCTTCCGCCGCATAGCGGATCGCCGGCGCCAGCAGGCGCTCCAGCGGCAGGCTGCCATGGTCGGCATTTAGCCTGCACCAGGCCTCGATCGCACCCGGCACGCTCACCGAATGGGGGCTGTGCTGCTCGATCGCATAGATTCCCTGTTCCTGGTACCATTCCACCGTGGCGGCGGCCGGCGAACGGCCGGAGCCGTTATAGGCGATGACTTCGCTCGATCCCTTGGGGCACATCAGCGCGAAGACATCGCCGCCGATGCCGGTCGATTGCGGCTCCACCACGGCCTGCACTGCAGCAGCGCAGATCGCCGCATCCATCGCGTTGCCGCCCTCCTTCAGCACGTCCAGCGCCGCGCCGGTGGCCAGCGGGTGGGAAGTGGCGGCCATGCCATTGGCGGCATGGACGGCGGAACGGCCGGGAAATTCGAAATCGCGCATGGAATGCCTCTTGGAAAAACTGGTCGGAGCCGAAAAAATCGGCGCCAAACTAGCGTCAGGATCGCGGCAATGCCAGCCCTGTTTTAAGGCTCCCTCCATGCCGATAATGCGTGGCGCCACGGCGCCAATCGGTGTCATGGCGCCAGGGCGCCGCACCAAACCGCTACCAATAGAGCGGATAGCATTCCTGAACCTGGCCGGTCGCAGTGACCGCGCAACTGTAGTTCCTGCCCTGATATTCCATCAGCAGCAGGAACCCCTGGAAGCCTTGGCTGGACGAGGCGCGGATGGTCCCCTTGGTTACGATTTCCACGGCCTCCTTGCCCTTTACCGGCATTTGCTGCGCCAACGCCGGCATGGCCAGGGCGGCGGCGAACAAGACTGCGATAAGGGTCAGACCTGTTCTGCGCATGTTTCGATCCTCCTTAATTGCAGAGGAAATATAGCATGCGGCGGCGACCCGCCGCATAGGCTTTCGCCTGCCGGCGTAGTCGCCGCCCTTCCCGAGGTTCTTTACGGCATCAGGATGGTGCGTAGATGACGCTCACTGAGCGGCATGGTCGCACCGGATTTGAAGGCCCGCCACAGATATTCGCGCGGCGTATCCCGGTAAAAATCGGGCATGTCCTCGGCCTCTCGGTCGCGCAACCAGGCCGTGGCGGCGTAACGATTGCTTAGCGTGTGAATAAGCGCCGCCTTTGCGGAACGGCTGTGGTCCGGGAAACAGATTCCGCCCATTTCGCGCAATGCCCGGTCGCGCTTGACGATCGCCTCCTCGATCCACCAGGGCACGCCGCCGCGCGGATATTTCAGACCCATGGCCTCATCCAGCGACGGGGCGCGCTGCGCCAGGAAGTCGTGCAGCGTATCGCCCAGCCATTTCGAAAGATTCGGCGGCAGGCTTTCGCCGGTCTGGCAAAGCTCGGTGATTTCCCTGAGGTTACGGATGGAAGCCAACATCTTTTCCTCCTCTTTGCGTTTCTCTCGCCTGGGTCTGTCGCCTGTCACGGAAAACCCCCTTTCCGATGGCATTGCATCGACCAGTCGGGATCCGTCCCGGCTCATTATTCGAGGAGGCGCAGGGGCGGCTTGATTGCCGTTCATTCCCCCCGGACATCGCCCTCCC
>JBFFGY010000306.1:0-3636 GCA_041557215.1 Alphaproteobacteria bacterium | reverse complement strand
CGGCGGCACGCGGCGGGCGATTTCCAGGATCAGCTTCTTGCGCACCGCCTGGGCGAAATTGGCGAAGCCGTCGGCGGTGACGATGAAGGCGCCGGGGCCGCCGATCACGCAATTCTCGTAATAGAGATCCAGATCCGGGATGTTGTACCAGGAATAGAGGCCGCCGCCGCCATCCATGATAGGCAGACCGTTGATCGTCACACCCGCGGCCACGGCCTTGTCGCGCGCGGTGGTTACCAGGAAGCCGTCATTGTTGGGGCCGTCGCCGGAAACGTCGATGAGGCGGCGCGTTCCCTCGAACCTGTTGCCGTCGAACTGCCGCAGCGCGAATTCGATCCCGCCGCTGATCGAGGTGCGCATGGCCGAGGCGGGCGGCAGTTCGTTCAGCTTCGCAATGAAGGCCTCCGCGCCCTCCGGTCCGTCGATCATCTGCCAGTCCGCGATCCGCCGCCAATGGCCGACGCCGGCCCATTCCACATAGGTGACGGCAATACGGCCCAGGATGCCGTGCTGTATGGCCCGAATGACCTCCGGCTCACGGAAGGCGCGGATATAGCCTTCGCGCTGCAGCTGCGCCTCCTCGGCGTCGATGCTGCGTGAGACGTCGACCGCCAGCACGAGCTCCAGATCGACCGGCTCGTCCGCCGGCGCGCCGGCCGCCAGCATGGCGCCGGCCAGGAAGGCAGCAATTGCCGAGAACAATCGTTTCATGCGACCACCCCATCCCCGACATGAGTGTATGGAAGGAAAATTAGCGTTATTGGCGGCAGCGGCAAGACGGAAACCGCTATGGCCGGGCGACGTGAATTGACATCGATCATCGCGGTGCGCCGCCGGGCCGGATAGGCTGGGTACATTCTGAACGAATGCGAAGCATCCCATGTGCCGCCTTTACGGTTTCCGGGCGAACGAGCCGACTCGCGTGGAATGCAGCCTCGTGCACGCCCAGAACGCCCTGATGTCGCAGAGCCGCCAGGATATGGCCGGGCTCGCCAACGACCATGGCTGGGGCATCGCCGCCTATCCCGACGGAGTGCCCTACCTGGAAAAGCAGGCCTGGGCAGCCTGGAAGGGCGAGCATTTCCGCAAGGCCGCGGCGCAGGTCTATTCCCACGCGGTGATCGCCCATGTGCGCCGGGCCACGGTCGGCGCGCCGGGGCTGGAAAACACCCATCCCTTCATTCATGGCCACTGGGCCTTTGCGCATAACGGCACCTTGCCGAACTTCGCCGAGGTCCGCGAACTGATGCTGCCGGCGATTTCGCCCGACCAGCGCGATGAGATCCACGGCCAGAGCGACAGCGAACATATCTTCCGCTACCTGCTGACCCTGTGGGGGCTGCATCCGGAAAGGCGGCTGATGGACATCCTGCACGACGGACTGAACCAACTGGTGGATTGGTGCCATGAGGCAGCGCCGGGCAAGCCGGTGGGGATCAACATTCTATGGACCGACGGCAACCATCTGGCCGGGTCGCGGCTTGGCCGGACGCTCTGGTATGTCGAACGCGACGGCATCCATCTCTGCCCCATCTGTAACCAGCCGCATGTGAAGCATGCGACCGATGTGACCTACCGCTGCATCGAGATCGCCTCGGAGCCGATCACCGACGAACCCTGGGTCGAGGTGCCGAACGGCACGGTCTATGGCGTCGACCCGGACCTCGCCCTGAATTTCAGGCCGATCGAGGAGGCCTTGACGCCTCTGCCGGGGGAAATCGAATCTCCCGCCGAGGCGGCAGCAAGAACCGGGGGCTACGGGAAGTGAGAAGCTCCGGCGCTTCCACTCGTCAGAGCCGGTCCGCGTGCCAGACCTTGTTGTAGATACGCCAGCCTTCGTCGGTCTTCAGAAGCAGCAGCAGGTCGGTGAACATCTTGTTCAGATATCGGTCGGTGACCTTGACCATGGCGACCCTGCCCTTGGTTTCCACCGAATCGACCTTCATGTCGAAGGGCTCGCCGTTTTCGGCCGGCGGCGGCTGGCTGGTCACGAAGTCTCGGAAATTGTCGCGGCTCATCTCCACAAGGTCGCCGCCATCGCCGCGATAGCCCGAAATCGTGGCGTTTGGGTGGAAGGACGCCTCGATATCCTCGCCCCGGCTGTGATACATGCCGGCGAAGTAGAGATCGATGACTCGGGCAATCTGCTCCCGGTCCGTAGGCGCTTCCTGCATGGCTGTTTCCTTTCCTCGATGCCAGGTCCTTGCCGTGACGAATTCGTGATAACCTCTCGCTATGTTGCGCAACTATATATTGGCCCGAACAGAAAGAGCATGCCAGACGTGTCGCGTAAAATACTGATTGTCGAGGATAACAAGGATATTGCCGATCTGGTGTCGCTGCATCTGCGCGACCTGGATTGCGAGGTGCAGGTGGCCGCCGACGGCGACAGCGGCTTCGAATATGCCGTTGCCGGCGGCTGGGACCTGATCATTCTGGACCTGATGCTGCCGGGCATGGAGGGGCTGGAGCTTTGCCGCCGGCTTCGTGGGCGCGAGCATTACACGCCGATCCTGATGCTGACCGCCAAGTCGTCCGAGGTCGACCGCGTGGTCGGGCTGGAGATGGGCGCCGACGATTACCTGACCAAGCCCTTCAGCATCCGTGAACTGATCGCGCGGGTGAAGGCGATCTTCCGCCGGCTTGAGGCGCTGGCCCCGAAGGTCGGTGGCGAGGAGGGCGCGCGGGTGACCGCCGGCGCCATGAGCATCGATCCGGAAAAACGCACGGTTGCCATCGGTGGCGAAGAGGTGGAGCTGACAGCGCGCGAATTCGACCTGCTGTTGCAGTTCGCGCAGAATCCAGGCCGCGTCTATTCGCGTCAGCAATTGCTGGACCTTGTCTGGGGTTATGGCCATGACGGCTACGAGCATACGGTCAATTCCCACATCAACCGGCTGCGCGCGAAGATCGAGCGCGACCCCACCAACCCGGAATATGTGCTGACGGTCTGGGGCGTCGGTTACAAGTTCAATGACCGGCTTGGCGCAGAGGCCGGCAGCCGGGCGACGGGAACGGGATGATGCCCCGTACCCTGACGGCCAAGCTGACGCTGGCGCTGATCCTGATCCTCGGGGTGACCGGGATCGCCTGGATTTCCCTGACGCTGGTTTCCACCAAACTGTACCAGGAAGAGGTCGACCAGAGCCTCAACGCGCCGCTGGCCAAATATATCACGGAAGCCTACCCGCTGATCGAGAAGGGCGAGGTCAACCAGCCGGTGCTGAAGCAGCTTTTCGACAAGCTGATGGTCATCAATCCGCGAATCGAGGTCTATCTGCTCGACGGCGAGGGCCGGATCCTCGCCTTTTCCGCCGAGGATGGAAAGATAAAGCGCGAAGCGGTCGACCTCACGCCGCTTCAGGCCTGGATGGCCGGGCCGGATATGCTGCCGCTGCGTGGCGACGACCCGCGCGATCCGGCGCGCCAGAAACCCTTCACCGCGGCGCCGGTGATGGATGGCGGGGCGCTGGCCGGTTACCTCTATGTCGTGCTGGGTGGCGAGAAATACGATTCCGCCGCCGGGATGCTGTCGGGCAGCCTGATCGTCCGGCTGGCGCTGTTTGCCGGCGGGCTGGGGCTGCTGGTGGCGCTGGCGACCGGGATGCTGTCCTTCGCCTGGCTGACCCGGCGGCT
>JBFFGY010000305.1:0-3649 GCA_041557215.1 Alphaproteobacteria bacterium | reverse complement strand
GTCGGCAATGTATTTCTTCGTCTGGTCCTCGACCGTAGCCAGGATACCGGCGGCCTTGCCGGCGGCCTTGCAAGCGGCCAGCACCTGCGCGATGGCTTCTTGCACCTCCGGATGGCCGGGATTCCCCGGATGGCCCAGATCGGCGGCGAGGTCCGATGGGCCGATGAAGAGGCCGTCGATGCCGTCCACCGCCGCGATGTCGGCGGCCGCGTCAACGGCGCGGCGGCTTTCGATCTGGACAATGACGCAGATCTGCTCGTTCGCCTTCGCCAGGTAATCGGCCACGCGGCCATAACGGTTGCCGCGATGGGCCAGGGCGACGCCGCGGATTCCTTCGGGCGGGTAGCGCACGGCGGCGACGGCGGCAGCAGCCTCCTCGGCATTCTGGACCATGGGGATGAGGAAGCTCTGCGCACCGGCATCCAGCAGCCTTTTCAACACCACCGCATCGTTCCAGACCGGGCGCACCACCGGGGTCGCGGTGCCCAGCGCCATGGCCTGCATCATCGCCTGGATGTTGGGCAGTTCGTTGGGCGAATGCTCGCTATCGATCAGCAGCCAGTCATAGCCGGAATAGGCCAGTGCCTCGGCGACGATGGTCGAGCAGAGCGAGTTCCACAGGCCGATCTGGGTCTGGCCGGCGGCCAGCGCGGCCTTCAGGCGGTTTACGGGCAGTTCCATCAGTGAATCTCCGGTTCCGGGACGGGTTCGCCCGCCCCCGTTTCCAAATAATCGAAATCGCAGCCCTCATGGGCCTGGGTCACATGGCGCGAGAACATGGCGCCATAGCCGCGCCCGTAATGGGGCTTCGGCGGCGTCCAGTCGGCGCGGCGCTTCGCCAGCTCCGCCTCGTCCACCTGCAGTTCCAGGCGGCGGTTTTCCACGTCGAGATGGATCATGTCGCCGTCGCGGACCAGCGCCAGCGGCCCGCCGATGAAGGATTCGGGCGAGACATGCAGCACGCAGGTGCCGTAGCTGGTGCCGCTCATGCGGGCGTCGGAGATGCGCACCATGTCGCGCACCCCTTCCTTCAGCAATTTCTGCGGAATTGGCAACTGGCCCCATTCCGGCATGCCCGGGCCGCCCAGCGGACCGGCATTTTTCAGTACGATGACCGAATCCTTCGTCACCGGCAGGGCCGGATCGTCAACCCGCGCCGCCATGTCGTTATAGTCCTCGAACACCACCGCCGGTCCGGTATGGGTCCATAGATGCTTTTCCGCCGCCGAGGCCTTGATGACCGCGCCTTCCGGCGCCAGGTTGCCGCGCAGCACGGCGGTGCTGCCGGCCGGCGAGATCGCGTTGTCGAGCCGGCGAATGACGTCCTCGTCATGGATTTCCGCGCCGGCGATGTTCTCGCCGAGCGTCCTGCCATTGACGGTGCGCTGGTCGAGATACAGCATACCGCCGATCTCCGCCATCAGCGCCCGCAGGCCGCCGGCATAATAGAAATCCTCCATCAGATATTTTCCCGACGGGCGGATATTGGCGATGACCGGCGCCTTGCGCGATAGCTCATCGAACCGGTCGAGCTTAAGGTCGATGCCGGCCCGGCGGGCCATGGCCAGGATATGAACGACGGCATTGGTCGAGCCGCCCAGCGCCATATCGACGAGAATGCCATTGTCAAACGAGGCGGCGGTCAGGATGTCCGAAGGTTTGAGGTCTTCCCAGACCATTTCGACGATTCGGCGGCCACTGCGGGTCGCCATGCGCGAATGGTTGGCGTCGGCGGCGGGGATCGAGGCCGCGCCCGGCAGGGTCAGCCCCAGCGCCTCAGCTACGGAAGTCATGGTCGAGGCCGTGCCCATGGTCATGCAATGGCCAGGCGAGCGGGCGATGCCGTCCTCGATCTCCTCCCAGGCGGCCTCGTCGATATTGCCGGCGCGCAGTTCCGCCCAGTATTTCCAGGTGTCACTGCCGCTGCCCAGCGTGTTGCCGCGCCAGTTGCCGCGCAGCATCGGCCCGGCGGGCACGAAGATCGTTGGCAGATCCATGCTGGCGGCGCCCATCAGCAGGGCCGGCGTGGTCTTGTCGCACCCGCCCATCAGCACGGCGCCATCGACGGGATGGCTGCGCAGCAGCTCTTCCGCTTCCATCGCCAACATGTTGCGGTAGAGCATGGTGGTCGGCTTGACGAAGGGTTCCGACAGCGACATCGCCGGCAGTTCGACGGGGAAGCCGCCGGCCTGCCAGACGCCACGCTTCACCTCCTCCACCCTCTGCTTGAAATGGGCATGGCAGGGGTTGATGTCGGACCATGTATTGATAATGGCGATGAACGGCTTGCCGGCCCATTCCTCGCGCCCGTAACCCATCTGCTTGGCGCGCGAACGGTGACCGAAGGAACGCAGATCGTTCACGCCGTACCAGCGATGACTGCGCAACTCTTCAGGCTTCTTCTTACGTTGTTCGGACATGGTTTCCCCCGTTTTGGCCGACCCTTGTTAATCCCCGCACCGCGCAGGCGCAAGGGGCTAGCCAACCGGGACAAGGCACAAAACTTCCGATCCCGACTTATTTGTATGAGTTTTTGGGGTTGTCGAGTTCTTAGCGGATGATTAACGTGGGGGCAGCCAAGGGAGATGCATTCCTTGGACATCAGGGAGCACGCCCTCAGTGTGTGCCAGTTCAAATGTGGAGGAGACTTCCCAATGAAATTCATGAAACCAGCCCTGGCTGCACTTGCGGCGACGGGCCTGATGGCCGGCGCGGCATCGGCCGAGACCACGAAGCTTCGCATCCAGACCCACTATGCGCCGGAGACGGTGTCGGGCAAGCTGGCCGCGCAGTTCGTGGACGACGTGCAGGTCATGTCGAACGGCGAAATCCAGATCGAAATGTTCTACGCCTCTTCCGTCGTGAAGTCGGTGGAAACCTTTGACGCGGCGGCGACAGGCATCCTTGACTGCGATATGACGGGCGGCGCTTACCAGACGGGCAAGAACCCCGCCTTCCAGTTCGTCGGCGACATCATGGGCGGCTACGACACCCCCTATCAGCAGCTTTCCTGGCTGTACCACGGCGACGGCTTCGCCGCGGCGGATCAGCTGTATGGCAAGTACGGCATGAAGCTGGTCGGCTGGTGGGTCTACGGGCAGGAATCCCTCGCCTCGTCCAAGAAGATTGCCGGCCCGGACGACCTGAAAGACTGGAAATTCCGTTCGCCTCCGGGCCTGGAGACCGAAATCTTCGCCAATCTCGGCGCCAAGCCGATCGTGATGGACTTCACGGAAATCTTCACCGCGCTTGAAACCGGCATCATCGATGGCGCCGACGCTTCGGGCATCGCCAACAATGTCGGTCTCGGCCTGTACGATATCGTGAAGCACACGAACTATCCGGGCTTCCATTCCATGCCGTCCGACCATCTGGCTTGCAACAAGGCCAAGTGGGACGGGATGCCCGAGCATCATCGCCGCATCATGGATACCGCCATGCAGAAGCTGGCGCTGCAGACCGCGCTGACCTTCGAAGTGAAGAATGCGGAAGCCGTGGCCAGCCTGCAGGCCAAGGGCATCAACATCTACAACTGGTCGAAGGAAGACCGCGCCTTCTTCCGCGCCGCGGCGCAGAAGGCCTGGGACGGCTGGGCGGCGAAGACGCCGGAAGCCGACGCGCTGGTCAAGAGCCACCGCGCCTACCTCAG
>JBFFGY010000304.1:0-3658 GCA_041557215.1 Alphaproteobacteria bacterium | reverse complement strand
TTCGATTTGTCGATTTCCTGCATGTCTCAATCCCTCATGTCTGGCAGTCGGTTCGGAATGTTGCATCGCCAATGGCGATGGGCGGGTTTATTATATCGCCCGTAACTGGGGGAGATGCATGCCCGCAACGATACGAATTCTCAGCGCCGGCGCGCCCAAGCTGGGCGTGGGCCGCTGTGCAGAGGCCTTTACCGGTAAGACCGGGAATCCGGTGGACATCACTTTCGCCACGGCGCCGGTCCTGCGCGAACGGGTGAAAGGCGGCGAGGCCGCCGCCGATCTGTTGGTGGCGCCGATCGCGCTTGTGAAGGATTCCACTGCCGCGGGTCTGGTCGTCGATGGCTCGGCGGTGACAATCGGTTCGGTCATTGCCGGCGTGGCCGTTCGCCAGGGCGCTGCGATCCCCGATATTTCCTCCGTGGATGCCCTGGTGGCGGCGCTGCTCGAGGCTGACGCGGTGCTCTATAACGAGGCCTCCAGCGGCCAGTATATTACCAGCATGATTGAGAAACTGGGCATCGCCGGTCAGATCGCGGCCAGGAGCGAGCGTCTTCCCACCGGCGCCGCCGTGATGAAACGGCTGGCCGGGGGCTCGGCTCCGCGCGAGATCGCGTTCGGTCAGATCACCGAGATCCGGCGCTTCGAGGGCGAGGGCGTCGTCCTGGTCGGGCCGCTGCCCGCGGAGGTGGGGAAGAAGACCAGCTATGCCGCCTGTCTGCTGGCTGGCGCGGCGGCGATGGAGCCCGCGCGAACCCTGCTTGCCTTCATGGGTGGCGCCGATGCGCGGAAAATCTATGCCGAATCTGGCCTGGAGGCAGCGGACTGACGGTTCAGCCATTGCTCTCCTTCCCCGGTTTCTTGCGCTTCTCCATGTAGAGCGAGATGCCGACCGACAGGAACAGGGCTATCCACAGCGCATTGCCCAGTTTCGACGAGAACAGCACCATGATGTCGCCCTGCGACATCTTCAGCGCGCGGATGAAGTAGGTTTCCAGCATCGGCCCCAGGATCACGCCGATCAGGATGGCCGCGACGTGATAGCCGGTTTTTCGCGCTACATATCCGATAACGCCGAACACCAGCGCCAGATACATGTCGAACATGTAATCGCGGGCGACGAAGGCGCCGACCAGGGTAAAGGCGATGATGATTGGCGCCATATAGATCGTGGGCACGACGGTGATTTTCGACATGTAGCGCGCCAGCGGCATGATGGCGAAGAGCATCAGGAAATAGGTCACCGCCATGGCCGTGAAGGGCGCATAGGCAAGCTGCGGCTTGTCGTTGAACAGGTCCGGCCCGACCGTGACGTCGTGATATTGCAGCACCACCATCATGATCGCCGCCGTCGCGCCGCCGGGGATGCCGATCACCAGAAGCGGGATCAGCGTGCCCGAGGTCACCCCGTTATTCGCCGATTCAGGCGCGACCAGTCCTTCAACATGGCCGGTACCATAGAGTTCTGGCGTTTTGGAATAGGTGCGAGACTGCTGGTAGGCGACGAAAGAAGCGATCGAGGCACCGGCGCCGGGCACCACGCCGATGATCAGACCGATTATGCTGGTCCAGGTGATGTGCCACCATTTCGAACAGGCCAGCTTCACGCCTTCCCAGGTTTCGGCCCAGCCGGCCTCCTTCATCAGTTTCTGACCCTCGTCGGAGATGATCGAACGGCGCTCGATAACCACGAAGGCTTCGGATATCGCGAACAGCCCGACCAGGGCGGGGATCAGCGGAACCTTGTCGTAGAGTTCCAGAAAACCGAAATTGCCGCGCGGTGCCGCGTAGACGGTGTCGGCACCGATCGACCCGATCATCAGGCCGAAGAATCCTGCGATCAGCCCTTTAAGCGTGTCACGCGCGGCGATAGAGGCGATCAGCGAAATACCGAACAGCATGATCACGATCATCTCGACGCTGTGCAGGTAATAGGCAACCTGCGACAGCCAGGGCATGGCCAGCAGCGCCACGATCGTGGTCAGCAATCCGCCGAATACCGAGGAGACGAAGGAAATGGACAGTGCCTGGTGGCTGCGGCCCTGTTTGGTCATCGGATAACCGTCCAGCGGCGTGGCCGCGGCGCCGGCGGTGCCCGGGATGTTGACCAGGATCGCCGGGATGCCCGCGCCCATGCGCGAAGACGCATAGATCGCCACCATGAAGACCAGCCCCATTTCGGGATCCAGCGACAGGGTCAGCGGCAGCAGGATGATGATGGTGTTGGCGGCGCTGAAACCGGGGATGGCGCCGACGATCAGCCCCAGCAGGATGGCTGGCAGGATGACCCACCAGAAACTAAACATGCGAACGAAAAGATCTACGAAAAGGCCGGGATCGAATTCCATGTCAGTTGCCTCCCCACAGGGCCAGGCCCAGGTTCGCCATGATCGGGTCCATCAAGGATTCGAACGGGCCTTTCGGGAACCTCACTTCGAACGCATAAATGAAGAGCATGTAGCCGCCGAATGACAGGACGCCCGAAAGTGCCGTAACGAATTTCCAACGGTTTCCCCGTCCCAGAAGCAACATCGCTGCAAACAGGAAGACGAAGGTCGTGATTGTAAAGCCGGCGGTATCGATAACGATGATATAGGCGACGGTCAGCACGAACAGTGCCGCGCGCGTGGGCAAAAAGGAAAACGGGTCAGTCAACCGCTGGAAGCCCAGGTCGGCCTCTCCGCGAATGATTGCGATAGTGTTGAATACGGCAAAGGCCGCTATCGTCAGGACAAGCAGGCCGCCGATGAGAAAGGTGCTGGCCTGCGCCGTCCAGGGCAGGTCGATAATTGTCGTGAAGTAATAGACCGTGAAGGCCAGCGCGGCGACCGGTATCACCAAGTCTGCGCCAATATGCTTCTTTTCGGATTTCCCCGGTTTCGTTTCATTGTCCATTGCTGCAACCTGCTGACGACACGGCCGTATTGTTGTGGGTGGAGCCTGTCAGAAAAGGAAAGACGCCAGCCGGGCAGCTTCCTGACCGGCTGGCGATTGGAATGCGGAAAGGGGGCTCAGCCCTTGCCGGTCAGCAAATCTTTGTAGTCTTTGCCGATTTCCATCATTGCCTTTGCGTAGGCGGCGCATTCGTCCGGATTGCCGTATCCGATCAGTTCCCACGGCGCCTTGGTCTTGACGACCGCTTCCTTGTAGTCGGGGTCGTCGAAAACCTTCAGCAAGGTGTCCGTCAGCATTTTGTAACGGTCCGGATGTTTCTCGATCGCGGCCTTCTTGATGCCATAGGCGCGGGCGCCGGCCACCAGATCGGGCAGGTTGGTTCCGAAATGCGCGTTAACCGTCGGCGCATTGTCGGACTTGTCCGGAATCGGGTTCTTGTGAGTAAAGGCCAGCACGATTTTGAAGTTCTTCGGCCGGTTGGCGATGCCACCTGCGGGCAGCGCACCGAAATCCATCTCGCCGGTCTCGACGCCGGCGCGGGTGTTCTTGCCACCGCTTAGCGGGATCGGGTTGAAGCTGGCCCCGGTATGCCGACCCAGCGCCAGGACACCCAGGGTCGCCGGATGGGCAAGGCGGCTGACGCCGACATTCAGCGTGCGCTTCTTGCCCTCGGCGACGATGTCGTCGATTGTCTGGAACGCGCTTTCCGCGCCGACGAAGACGCAGCCCGGATCCTGGTCGACCTGGCCGAAGTAGAAGTAGTCGT
>JBFFGY010000303.1:0-3662 GCA_041557215.1 Alphaproteobacteria bacterium | reverse complement strand
TATTAATATGTAATACGGGCCCCGTTCTAAAACGGGGCCCGTTCTGTTTCCCGGGATAGCGGAATAGCTATCCGGTCGGCGCTTTATCCCTTTGCGTACCAGCCATTGTCGACATAGAGGGCGTTGCCGTTAATGAAACTGGCCTCGTCGGAGGCGAGGAACAGAACCGCGGCGGCCACCTCCTCGGGCTCGCAGATGCGGCCTTGCTCGGCGGCCAATGCGCCCTCTTCCCATTCCTGACCGGCGGCGTCCAGCTCTTCGATCTCGCGCAGGCCGTGGGCGGTCTTCACGAAACCGGGGCAGACCGCATTGCATCGTATGCCGGCATCCCGGTATTCGACCGAGATCGCGCGGGCAAGCTGCAGCACAGCGCCCTTGGTCATGCAGTAGATCGATTCCAGCGCATAGCCAAGCTCGGCCGCGATCGAAGAGGTGATCACGATCGAACCACCGCCATTCTCGCTCATCTCCTTGCAGGCGCGACGGGTCACCAGGAACGCGGATTTGACGTTGATATCCATCAGCCGGTCGTAATCCTCTTCGGTGGATTCATGTAACGGCTTCACGATGATGGTGCCGGCATGGTTGAACAGCACGTTATAGGGTCCGACTTTGTCGGCGATTTCGTCGAAGGCGTGGTCGACCTCGGCGGCCTTGGAGAGATCGACCTGGATGAACAGGGCCTCGCCGCCGGCATCCTTTATCATGCCGACCGTTTCCTCGCCGGCCTCCTTCTGGATGTCGAGAATCACTACCTTGGCGCCTTCCTGCGCAAACAGCAGCGATGTCGCGCGCCCCATGCCGGCCGCACCGCCCGTGATAACCGCCGTTTTCCCGGCGAGCCTGCCGCCCTGCATCGCGCTTCCCGCTCCTCCTGCCATAATCAAAACTCCATTAACCGTTTACCAATGCCAATTGGGGAACACCCCTCGACCGCAGGGTAATTCGGGTCTTCAGGCTGACGCAAGGACGTTCAGGCGTTTTCCGATAAAATACGTCCAGCCAGATAGAGCGAGCCGCAGATCAGGATGCGGGCCGGTCGGCTTTCTCTAGCGACAATGGCTGCAGCCGCCGATTCGACGCCTTCGGCCGCCTCGGCCTTCAGCCCGGCCTTTGTCGCGATGGCGGCCGTTTCCTCGGCCCTAAAACTGGCCTGTTCGCCGGGAATTGTGACGGTATGCACACCCTCAGCGATCCCTGAGAAAGCTGCTAGGAACCGGTCGGCCTGCTTGTTGTTCAGCAGCCCGGCGACCAGCCAGAGCGGGCGATCCGACCATTGTTCGATGGCATGGGCGGCCAGGGCCTCGCCGGCGGCGGCGTTGTGGCCACCGTCGAGCCATAACTCCCAGCCTTCGGGCAGTATTTCGACCAGCGGACCGGATTTGAGGTGCTGCATCCGCGCCGGCCATTCCGCCTTCATCAGGCCGTTGGCCATGTCCATGTCATTGATGCTGAAATCCTGCAGCCGCTCCAGCGCGGCAATGGCGATGGCGGCATTGTCGATCTGGTGCGCGCCGGGCAGCGCGGGAAGGGGCAGCATCAGACGACGTCCGCCGGCGCTGTAGACCATGCCGTCCGACATGGTCTCGACCGAGAAGGATCGCCCGTAGCGAAAGGTCGGCGCGCCGATTCGCGCGGCATAGGCATCGATCGCGGCGGCGGCTTCGGGCGGCTGGGGTCCGATCACAGAAGGCGCGCCGGCTTTCTGGATCGCCGCTTTCTCGCCAGCAATCTCAGCCAGCGTTTCGCCCAGGAACTGCTGGTGGTCGATGGAAACCGGCGTAATGACCGTGACGGCGGGATGGTCGATCAGATTGGTCGCATCCAGTCGCCCGCCCAAGCCTACTTCCAGCAGCAAAATATCGGCCGGGGTTTCGGCGAAGGCCAGGAAGGCCGCGACGGTGGTGATCTCGAAATAGGTGATAGGCGCGCCGCCATTGGCGTGCTGGCTGCGCTGCAGACAGTCGGCCAGATATTTCTCGTCGATCAGCTTGCCGGCCAGGCGCACGCGTTCGTGGAAACGGACCAGATGCGGCGAGGTATAGGCATGGACCCGATAGCCGGCTGATTCGAGGGCTGCGCGCATATAGGCGCCCACCGACCCCTTACCGTTGGTGCCGGCGATATGAACCACCGGCGGCAGGCGGTGATGGGGGTTGCCCAGTTTCTCCAACAGGGCGACGACCCGGTCCAAGGACAGGTCGATGACCTTCGGGTGCAAGGTCATCAGGCGTGCGAGAATGGCGTCGCTGGGTTGAGCGAACATCGGCGTTACAGTCTGAAAGGCCTGCTAGAGAGCGATCTGGACTAATCCTTTTCCGGCGGCAGAACCTCGCCCTCCACCGGAAGCGGCACGACTACCGCGTCAGGCGTGCGATTGCGCAGTAGATCGATCAGGTTGATCAGGGAGTCGCGCAATTCGTGGCGCGGCACGACCATATCGACAATACCGTGGTCCCGCAGATATTCGGCGCGCTGGAACCCTTCGGGCAGGTTTTCCCGCACCGTCTGCTCGATCACGCGGCGTCCGGCAAATCCGATCATGGCGCCCGGTTCTGCGACCTGGATGTCACCCAGCATAGCGAAACTCGCGGTGACGCCGCCAGTCGTGGGGTCGGTCAGCAGCACGATATAGGGCAGGCCCGCTTCCTTGACCTCCTCGACCGCAATGACAGTACGGGGAAGCTGCATCAGCGATAGTATACCTTCCTGCATGCGCGCACCGCCCGAGGCCGGTACGACGATCAGCGGCGCATCCTGCAACACGGCCAGCTTGGCGGCCGAGACCAGGCCCTCGCCGACGGCGACGCCCATGGAGCCGCCCATGAAGCTGAAATCGAAGGCGGCGATGACCACCTTGTGGCCGCCCATGGTACCGTGGGCGACGATGATGGCATCCTGCTCGCCGGTCTTGTTCTGGGCGTCCTTCAGCCGATCCGGATAACGTTTGACGTCGCGAAATTTCAGGGGGTCGGTCACTGCCTTCGGCAGTTCGATCCGGTCATACTTGCCATCGTCGAACATCATCTCGAGACGTTTCTTCACCTCGACCCGCATATGGTGGTCGCAGTGCTGGCAGACGAACAGGTTTTCCTCCAGGTCCCGGTGGAAGATCATCTGTCCGCAGTTCGGGCATTTGAACCACAGGTTTTCCGGCTGCTCGGTCTGCTTGACCAGCGCCTGGAATTTCGGACGGACGAAATTGGTAAGCCAGTTCATTACTTTTCCCCGCTACTGCGCACGCCGGCGGCCAGTTCACCTACATAGTCCAAAACGGTCTTCGCCAGGCCCGGCCTGGGCTTGCCGTCACCATCGAGCCCATCGAGGATGCGGTCCACGATGGCCGAACCGACTACCGCCGCATCCCCGACGGTGGCAACGGCCCGCGCATTTTCCGGCGTCTTGATGCCGAACCCCACGCCAATCGGAAGATCGGTATGGCGGCGCAACCGCTCGACCGCCGCCTTAACCGCACCCTCGGCGGCCGATGTCGTGCCGGTAATCCCCAGCACCGAGACATAATAAACGAAACCGCTGGTGTTTGACAAAACCGTAGGCAGCCGCTGGTCGTCGGTGGTCGGGGTGGCCAGGCGGATAAAGCTGAGGCCCTGCCCCAGAGCCGGCAGGCAGAGTTCATCGTCGGCCTCCGGCGGAATATCGAC
>JBFFGY010000302.1:0-3709 GCA_041557215.1 Alphaproteobacteria bacterium | reverse complement strand
TGACCAGCAGGCTGGCGGCGAAGGGTAGCATCGCGGCAGGGAACAACTGCCAATAACTCACAAGAGCACCCGCCAGCAACAGGGCCAGACCGGTCAGGCACAACAGCACATTCGCCTTGAGTTCCGTGGAGGCGGTGCCGGAATCCGCCAGGATATCGCGGTTGCGCAGCGAGTACCGCGTCCAGTGCTGCGCCTTGAAGGCGGCGTTGCGCAGCGACCGCCCCAGCGAGAAGCCGAAGATATGCCGGACCTGCAGGCCGGGCTCGATGACGATGCGGAATCCGGCCCGGCGCAGCCTGTGACTGAACTCGACATCCTCGGCCACCGGCAGGAAATTCTCTGCAAACCCGCCGCTCCGGCGAAAATCCTTGGCCGCGATGACCAGCGCATGGCCGGCAGCATAGTCGGCATTCCCGCCCTGTCTGGCCTCGGAGTGATTGACGAAGACGGACTGGAACCGGCTGAAGAAATCGGCGTCGTACGGATCCGCCGTATAGGTCCCGCCGACGATCACTCCGGGCCCAAGCCGCGCATGGCACTCGGCTGCAACCGCCAGCGCATCGTCGCGCAGCAGGCAGTCTGCGTCGGTGAAGAACAGGAACTCGCCCCTGGCCGCCGCCGCCGCCGCGTTCCGCGCGGCCGATGCGCCGCGATGCCGGTCGAGCCGGATCAGGCGGCAAGGAAACTGCTCGATGATTGCCGGGGAGGCGTCTTCGGAACAGTCGTCGGCGACGATGACCTCGAAATCCCCGTAACGGCAGGCGAAGGCCGCATCGAGGCATCGACCGATCGTCGATGCCCCATTCCTGTTCGGTATTACTATAGAGATAGATGGCGACATCTTCTCTTCCATGAAAAAAACCTGGCCCGACCGCGGTTCATGCGGCAACTGCCGCGGATAACTTGCGATCATGGCGTCAGCCGGCAACGACAGCAGAATTATATTGGATTATAGCAATTAACCATATAGAATAAGAGTGTATTTCTTTAAGTGCGTACACACGAGCGTGATCAGATTTCCCGTGGCGGGAAAGAGGGTTCGTGTGTGATGGTAAAGTTCATCATCCTTCGCTGATAACAAGAACGGGAAACACCGGTTTCGCTTCGTGTCGAACGTCCGCCCCACAGGAGGAGAGGGACGGACGAGACAGGTGCCGGTCGGCTTGCGCCCGCGGACCCCATTTCCGGGCGGGCCGGAAACCCGGCGCCATATATCAGAGGAGGAAAGGATCATGATCAGGAAATCTGTGTTTCGCAGTCTGGGAGTCGCCTTCGCCCTGTCGATACCCCTTGCCCTGAGCGGGACGGCATCAGCCGCGCAATGGGCCAATCCAGAGTTACTGGTGTCGCCCGAGACCGTTGCCGAGAATATCGGCAAGCCCGACTGGGTGGTGGTCGACTGCCGGGACCTGAAGGACTATGCCAAGGGCCATATCCCCGGCGCCATCAGCCTGGGAAATCGCTGCGACAAGGCGTTTCGCGATTCCACCGCGCGAATCTTCCGGGATATTGGCAAATACGAGAAGCTTCTTGGCAAGGTCGGCATCGGCAACGATACTCACGTTATCCTATATCATGGGGATATTGGCACCCTGACCAGGGCGACCGTGGCCTTCTGGGTTCTCGAATATCTCGGCCATGACAAGGTCCATCTGCTGAATGGCGGCCTGGATGCCTGGCGCAAGGCCGGCAACCGGCTGGACAACACGCCGACGATGAAGGAGCCTACAACCTTCAAGGCCAATGTGGTCGCCGGCCGCTATGGTTCGACCGACGAGGTCCTGCAGGTCGCCCGCGGCGAACTGCCCGACGTTCAGCTTCTGGACTCCAGGTCGGCGAAGGAATATGCGGGGACCGACATCCGGGCGATCCGCGGCGGCCATGTGCCCAACACGACCCTCAACGTCTCTCACACGGATACCCTGGCCCAGGCGAAGGATCCCAAGAGCGGCAAGATGGTCCCCGTCGCCTATCTCGATCCGGACGCCGTGGCCGCGAAGTTCGCGTCGCTGGATCCGAACAAACGCACGCTGGCCTATTGCCAGACGGGCACGCGCTCGACCATGACCTACCTGCAGCTCCGGCTATTGGGCTTCAAGGATCCGGCGAACTGGGATGAATCCTGGCGTGTCTACGGCTCGCAGCTCAGCTATCCGGTGGAAGACGAGCAATGGTACAACTTCGCCGACGTCAACAACAAGATCAAGTCGCTCGAGGCGAAGGTCAAGGAGCTCGAGTCGGCGGCAGCCAAATAGCGCCGTAGCGTTATCGGGAAGGATTGTCCTGGCCGGCCGGGGTCGCATGGCCCCGCCCGGCCTTTCTTTTTGCCCTCCGGGAAACGGCGCCAGCGATGGCCACGCCCAAGCGGAAAACCGATTGCGAACGCACCCGGCCTCGGCATAAGCCGGTAGGAGATTGGTGTTAGTCCGGACGGTTACGAGCCTCAATTATGCAATTATGCAAGCTTGGCCCCAATACCTACTGAAAACGGCCTGCCATTCCAGCAGGCATTCCCGCCCTCAACAACGCGTCGGTGAACCGCTCACGGACATCCGCCCGGGCGACCGGAATCGGCCGCATGGTCCCGATGGACAGGTCCGGGAATTCCGCCAGTAGCGTGGCCACGATCGCCCTGGCTGCGTCTATTTCGCTGGCAAGCGCCAGGGTGGCGGCCAGTATCAACTGATTGCGCTTCAGGTTCGGCCGTTGCGCGGTGATCCGGCGCATGACCTCCGCTGCCTCGGCCTCCCGGCCGAACATCACCAGGCACACGGCCAGTTCGCGGGCCTGGCGAAAGCGATGCGGGCCGGTACGGTCGGTGGCGATCATCTGACGAAGCCTGTCCAACCGATCTTCACGTGCATCCAGGTGACAATCGGCATTCGCCAGCGCAATCTCCGCCGGCACCAGCCCCGGGCTGTACTGCAGCGCCGTTTCCAGCTGTGCCTTCGCCGCAGCGAAATCCCGGTTCAGATCGGCCTCGGTAAATCCTTTGACCTGATGCTCGAAATAACCGGCACCTGGCAGCGATATCGCCCTGCCCACATGAAATGAAATCCGGTCCGCGCTTTCGCAGGACAAATCCATCGGGCTGGACTCGTTCATATATAGAAGCGCGTTCGCCGTCATCGCGTGCGCCATGGCATTTTCCGGCGCCTTTTCGAGCGCGACAGCAAGTGTTTCGAGCGCGGCGCTTCCCTCGCTGCTCCACCGCACGAGATAGCCTGCCGCCTTCAACAGCAGATCCGGCACTGACAGCGCCGCGTTATCCCTGTCCTTGAGCCGCTGGAACTCGGCCATCTTCAATTGCAGGCGCATCGCATAGACCACGGCCTGGGGAATTTCGTCTTCCAGATCGAAAATATCGTCCATCCGACGGTCATAGCGTTCGGACCATATCTGGGTGGCATTCGCAACATCCGTCAAGGAGAAGGACAGGCGCAGCCGCTCTCCCGCCATCCGCGCCGTACCGGCGAGCAGAAAATCGCAGTCGTCGCTCTCGGATGCGGCAACGGTCACCGCCGTGCTTTTCGTCAACCCGTCGAGCAGCCCTGGACGCAGCCCCTGCGCCAGCGCTTCCAATTCCGCATTCGCGCCGGTCACCTGCAGGTCCCGCACGGCGACGCGGGGCTTGCCCGTTTGCTCTTCCCTGGAGTCCGGGTTGGCCAAGGGTGGCGCCACCTCCTCTTCGGAGCCGTTGGCCAGATGA